>NZ_JBKFAL010000038.1:0-37865 GCF_053345625.1 Methylobacterium sp. D53M | reverse complement strand
AGGCACGCCTCTGGTGCCGGTGGTCTACCGGATCGACATGCGCGACCCCAACAGCCTGTTCGTGTCCCAGGCGTTCCGGATGCGCAACCGCGACCTGATCTACGTGTCGAACGCGCCCTTCACCGAGGTCCAGAAGGTCCTCACCGCCTTCAGCGGCGTCACGGGCCCCGTCTCCTCGGCCGCCCTGGCCTATTCCTACGCCAAGTAGGGACCGGGTCGTCGACGGGACCGCCGCGGAAAAAAAATCGCGTTTCGCCGCGTCCTCGCGTATGGGCACTGGGTGCGGGGCGGGATCGAGGCTACGGAGCCGCATCCGCCGTCGCGCCGACGTGTCGCGCAAGGATGCCCAGAAGAGCCCGATGAAGATCGGACGTTTCGTCCCCGCCCACGGGCCGCTCCGGCCCGCGCTGATCGCCCTGAGCCTGTGTCTCGCGCTCCTGCCGGCCACCCAAGCGGTGGCCGACGTGGTGGTCGGCGTCGCGGTTCCGCGGTCTGGTCCCTACGTGGCGGTCGGCGAGCAGGTTCTGCGCGGTGTCGAGGCCGCCGCCCGGGACGCCAACGCCATGGGCGGCCTCGACGGCCAGCCCGTGACCCTCGACGTGCAGGACGATGCCTGCGACTCGAACACCGCCATGGCGGTGGCCAATCACTTCGTCCGGTCGAACGTCCGTCTCGTCGTCGGCCATGTCTGCTCCAACGCCTCCATCGCGGCCTCCGACATCTACGCCCAGAACGGGGTGGTGATGATCACCGCGGCCTCGGTGGCGGCCCGGCTCACCGACCGGGGGCTACCGAACATCTTCCGGGTCTGCGGCCGCGACGACGACCAGGCGCGCCTGTCCGCCGCCGTGCTGGCCGAGCGGTTCCGCGACCGGAAGATCGCGCTGATCCAGGACCAGACGCCGGCGGCGCGCAGCCTCGCCGCCGCCACCAAGGACAACCTCAACCGCATCGGCGTGAACGAGGCGCTGTTCCTGTCGTTCTCGCCGAGCGACGCCGACGACGCCGCCCTGGTCGACCGCCTCAAGGGCGCGGGGATCGAGGTCGTCTACTACGGCGGCGACGCCGCCGAGATGGGCCGCCTCGTGAAGATCGCGGCGGACCGGGGCTTCCGGCCGCAATGGTTCGGTACCTCGGCCATCGCCACGCCGGACTTCGCCAAGATCGCCGGATCGGCCAGCAACGGCGTGCTGATGACCTTCTACCTCGACCCGAGCCGGCAGCCCGCCGCCGCGGCCGTCGTGAAGGCCTTCAAGGCCGAGGGCGTCGATCCCACGGGCTCGACGATCTACGGGTACGCGGCCATGCAGGCGCTGGTGGCGGCCGGCAACTTCGCCCACTCCACCGAGCCGAGGCCGATCGCGCAGGCCCTGCACACCGAGCGCTTCGATCTCGTGCTCGGCACCGTCGGCTTCGACGCTAAGGGCGACGTCACCGCCCAGGGCTACGTGCTCTACGTGTGGAAGGACGGGAGCTTCACGCCGGCCAGCAAGTGAGGGGCGGGCCCCGCACAGGCGCCCTCACAAGGTCTCTGCGGCCTCGACCTCCGCGCCGCGGCCGAGGCCGCGCAGCAGCTCTGCCAGATGCGGGCGGACCCGCAATTGCAGCGCGTGCAGCCGCCGCACCGCCGCGCTGAGTTCCCCGTCCCGCCCGAGCATCGCGTCGGCGTAGCCGATCATGCGCGCGTTCGGCCAGGCCGGCTCGCGCAGGGCGTGGAGCCGCTCCACCAGGGCGGCGGCGGACGCGTCCGGCTCGGCCTGCGCGAACAGGGTCAGCAGCGCCGCCGTGGAGCGCGACAGGCCGTAATGGCAGTGGACCAGGAGATGGCCGGCCCCGTCGAGCGCCCGCCCGAAATCCAGGATCGCCGCGACGTGCTCCGGCTCGGGCGGGACGAGACCGTCGCCCGGGCCGAGGCAGTCGTGGAACCGGAGGGTCGTGCGGGCGTGGGCGCCGTAGGCGGTGAAGGCCGCGGGCTCCGGCGTGCCGGGATCGAGCAGCGACAGGACGTGGCTCACGCCGCGCGCGCCGTGGCCGGCCAGTTCCTCCAGGCCGCAGACGGTGTGCAGGGTGACGGCGGGCTCGGTTCGCATCCCGGGCGCCTAGCACGGGCGCGATCCGGTTTCGAGGCGCCACGGAACTGCCCGGGCCGCCCGCGGCTTTCGAGAACCGGCACGCACGTGCTACCTGCGACCCCCGATCCGGCCCGGACGGGTCGGACCTGCTCGGACGAGATGCCGTTGGACGAACCTCACCTCGCGCGATCCCCCGCGGCCGGGACGCGGCGCCGCAGCGTGCTGACCGCCGGCCTCGGCGCCGCCGCGGCCCTGACCGGGCCGCTCGCCGCGCCGGCCCGGGCCGAGTCCGCCCCGGAGCTGCGCTGGCGCCTGTCCTCCGCCTACCCGAAGACCCTCGACATCCTGTACGGCGCCCCCGAGGCGCTCAGCCGGATCGTCGCGGAGGCCACCGACGGGCGCTTCCAGATCCAGGTCCAGGGCCCCGGCGAGCCGGTCCCGGCCGAGGGCCTGCTCGACGCCGTGGCCGCCGGCACTGTCGAGATGGGACACGGTCCTGCGACCCTCGGCATGGCCAAGGATCCGACCTTCGCGCTGGCCACCGCGGTGCCCTTCGGCCTCAACGCCCGGGGCGCCGCCGCGTGGTGGCAGGCGGGCGGCGCCGCCGAACTGTTCGCCGAGGTCTTCGCCAAGGCCGGGCTGGTCTGCCTGCCGGGCGGCAACACGGGCGCCCAGATGGGCGGCTGGTTCCGTCGCGAGATCAAGACCCTCGCGGACCTGCAGGGCCTGAAGTTCCGGATCGGTGGCATGGGCGGCCAGGTGCTCGCCAAGTTCGGCGTCCAGCCGCAGGCGGTGCCGGGCCCGGAGATCTACGCGGCCCTGGAGAGCAAGAAGCTCGACGCCGCCGAGTGGATCGGGCCCTATGACGACGAGCGGCTCGGCCTGCAGAAGGTCGCGCCGATCTACCATTATCCCGGCTTCTGGGAGGGCGGCGCCCTGTTGCACTTCTGGTTCAACGCCGAGAAGTGGAAGGCGCTGCCGAAATCCTACCAGGGGATCCTCCGGGCCGCGGCGGCCGAGGTCGGCGCCGACGTCCAGGCCAAGTACGACGCCCGCAACCCGCAGGCCCTGCGCCGGCTGGTGGCCGGGGGCGCGCAGCTGCGGCCGTTCCCCCAGGACGTCATGGAGGCCGCCCTCAAGAACGCCAACGACGTCTACGCCGAGATCGCCGCCAAGAACGCCGATTTCCGCCGCGTCTACGAGGCGATGCGGACCTTCCGCAACGAGGAGTACCTCTGGTTCCAGGTGGCAGAGTACACCTACGACAACTTCATGATCCGCGCCCGGGCGCGGGGCTGAGGCGCGCGCCGCCGCGGAAGGCCGGCGCGGCGCCCCGGGGGTGCTTCAAAGATGGGGACGTCGGGGCCGCGCCCGATTGCCACGCGATCGGGAACGGCTCTAGCGTCCGGCACGGCATCGGCGAGGGGAGGGCTGCATGTTCGGGACGCTGCGGGTCGGATTGGCTCTGCTCGGGGCGGCGCTGCCCCTCCAGGCCCTCGCACAGTCGGCCGCCAACTTGTCGGCCCTGCGCGGGCTGGTCCCGGTGGCCCGGCTGCAGACGACGCCCGACGGCAAGGCGGCGCTCGACGCGAACCTGCGGGTCACCGGCGACATCCAGAGCGGCGCGCTGCAGCAGCCGACGCTCCTGCCGTTCCCCGAGCAGCAGCAGCTCGCCCTGCGGGACTGCTTCATCACCGACGGCAACGCCGCCAACCTCGCCGACGGCCTCGGCACCACGCTGGCCCAGGCCTACCACGCCAAGGCGACCTACAGCGACTACAAGACCTTCACCAGCATCGCGCCGGCGGTCGCCAACCTGATCGGCTACACCAACAACGTGACCAAGTCGGATTCGAATTCCGGCAAGTACTTCTTCGCCAATGCCACGACCAACGGCAAGCATCCGGTCTCGGACGAGGCCGCCGCGATCCTGTCGAACGGCGCCGTCACCGACGTGTTCGGCAAGGCCTACGACCGGCCGGCCGGGAGCCCCGGCGCCGACCGCTACGGCAATTCGCGGCCGTTCCAGACCCTGCCACGCCTCCTCTCGTATCGCGGCAAGGACTATTTCGGTGACGCGTCCGACAGCCTCGACTGGCTGCGCGGCCCCTCGCAGGACCTCGTGAACAGCCCGTCCTACCCGAGCGGTCACACCACCTACGGCTACACCGAGTCCATGGTGCTCGCGCTGCTCGTACCCGAGCGCTACCAGCAGATGGTCGCCCGCGCCGCCGAGTACGGCAACGATCGGATCATCGTCGGGGCGCACTACGCCATGGACGTGCTGGGCGGCCGGGCGACCTCGCTGCACGCCCTCGCGCACCTGCTCGCCAACGATCCGGCCTATGTCGGCCAGATCCGGAAGAACCCGGCCGTCCTCGACAAGGCGTCCGCCGAGGCCGACAGGACGGTCGGCGTGACGGATTACCGGGCGCTCCTGACGGAGGCCCGCGCGGCGATGACCGAGGCGCTGAAGGCCGGCTGCGGCGACGCGGTGTCGGCCTGCGCGGCGAAGGATACCGGCCGGTTCAAGGACGCGGCCGCCAACGCCGCCTTCTACGCGGCGACCCAGACCTACGGCCTGCCCGTGGTGCATCCGGACACCGCCGGCCGGCGGGAGGACGTGGGCAAGGTCGCGCCGGAGGCCGGCCACCTGCTGACCGCGGCCTTCCCGGCGCTGACGCTCGACGAGGCCAACGCGATCCTCACCGAGACGCAGGGGCCGGGCGGCGGTTTCCTCGACGACGGCTCGGAATTCGGCGTCTACGCGCGCCTCGACCTCTACACGGCGGGCGGCAAGGCCGCCGCGCTGGCGGCGAGCCGGGCGGGGTCCAGCGTGACGCGCTGACACGCCGTGGCCGAGGACCTTGCGGATCGCCGGCGGCGCGGATCTCACAGAGAGGCAGGGCCGCCGGAGAGGGGTCCGTCGCGCCCCGGGCGCCCAGCTTGCGCGGGAAGCGCGCTGCCCCTCACCGCGACCGTGGAAGGGCCGGCCCGGGGCCCGCGCCTGCTCCGGACAGAAAAAAGGCCACTCCCGAAGGAGCGGCCCGAAGTCTAGGGAGGAAACGCCCAAGAAGGGCTGCGGAAGGGCGACGCCATCGCCTTCCCGCGCTGCACAATCTGCGCTCCTCGACGGAAAATTCAAGAGCATCAGGACAGCAGGGCTGTCCTTTCGTGCGCTCGCGCACGCGTCGCTGCCCGCCTGTGTTGAAAATGTCGCAGGCCGTCGAGCGCGATCGAAACCTGCATTGTCGCGGGCGGGACCGATCGATCGCCGTGCAAGTCCCTGATGAGGCGGGGTTTTGGCGGCTGGAGCCGGAGTTCGGCCCGTCGCCTCGACTGCGGCTTTTCATCCGCCCGGTCCGGACAGACGAAAATCCCGCCCGCTCTACCTTCTCCGGCCAAGGTTCCGGCGCGGCGCGCCAAGCAAGGAGCAGGTGAGCATGGCGATCCAGGGCGAACGGATCCGGATCCTCAACGATGTCGAGCCGCGCGAAGACGGCGCCTACGTCCTGTATCTCCTGCAGCAGGCCAACCGGGCGACGTTCAATCCGGCCCTTGAACTCGCCATCGAGGAGGGAAACCGCCTCGATCTGCCGGTCGTCGCCTGCTTCGGCCTGCTGGACGGCGCGAGCGGCTTTCCCGAGGCCAATGCCCGGCACTACGCCTTCCTGCTCCAGGGTCTCGCGGACGCGAAGGCAGGCCTGGAGAAGCGCGGGGTCGGCTTCGTCATGCGCAAGTGCTCGCCCGCCGAGATCGCCATCGCCCTCGCCGAGGACGCCGCGCTCCTCGTGCTCGACCGCGGTTACCTCGCGATCCAGAAGGGCTGGTACCGGGAGATCGCCAAGTCGGTGAAGACGCGGATCGTCCAGGTCGAGGGCGACGTCGTCGTGCCGGTCGAGACGGCCTCGCCGAAGCACGAGTACGCCGCCCGGACGCTGCGCCCGAAGCTGAACCGGCTGTGGGACCCGTTCCTCGCGGCGCTGAAACCCCGCCGGGTGAAGCGCGCGGCCGATCGCCTGACGCTGAAGAGCGCGATCGACGTCTCCGATCCGGAGGCGGTGCTCGCCGGGATGACCCTCGACCGGGAGGTCGGCCCGGTGAAGCGCTTCACGGGCGGCGAGACGCAGGCCCGCAAGCGCCTGAAGGCGTTCCTGAAGGACGGGTTCTCGGGCTACGGCGCGGGGCGCAACATGCCGGAGGCGGCCGCCGCCTCGCACATGAGCCCCTACCTGCATTTCGGGCAGATCTCGCCGGTGGAGATCGCCCTGGCGGTGCGGGAGGCCAAGGTCGGCGATGCCGACGACCGCGGCGCCTACTTGGAGGAGCTGATCGTCCGACGCGAGCTCGCCATGAACCACGTCTTCTACACGGAGGGCTACGACGCCTACGACAGGGCCGTGCCGGACTGGGCGCGCAAGACCCTGGCCGAGCACGCGAAGGACGAGCGCCCCCACGCCTACTCGGAGGCGCAGCTCGCCGCCGGCGAGACCCACGACCGCTACTGGAACGCCGCGATGCGCGAGATGCGCGAGACCGGCTACATGCACAATCAGCTGCGGATGTACTGGGGCAAGAAGATCCTCGAATGGTCCCCGTCGCCCGAGGAGGGCTTCGCGCGGACGCTCCGCCTGAACAACCGCTACTTCCTCGACGGGCGCGATCCGAACTCCTTCACCAACGTCGCCTGGGTGTACGGCCTGCACGACCGGCCCTGGCAGAAGCGCGAGATCTTCGGCACGGTCCGCTATCAGAGCGAGAACTCGCTCAAGAAGTTCGACGCCAAGGCCTATGTGCGGGCGGTGGAGAAGCTCTGCGCCGCCGAGGGCTGAGACGGGACGGCCGCGCGGCCGCTGGGGCGCTTCGGTATCCTCGCAATCGTCGCACGATGACCGGACCGGACGGCAGCGTATTGCGACGCTTGTCTCCGCAGCGGCTCAGTCGTCTCGCGCGCACAGGTTCGTGAAGAAACGCTTCCACGGCCTCGGATGTTTCGAGCCCACTTCCGGCCCGTCGCGGACGGCCGGACATGATCCGGCGACAACTCGGTCGGACCGGGGTCGGATCATCGCGCTGCTCGAAACTGAACGGAGGACGACGATGCGGATGAAGCTGGCAGGCGCAGCAATCCTCGCGCTCGGAACCTTGGCCGCCACGGCCGGTACGGCGGAGGCTGCCCAGGGCTGCGGCCCGGGCTTCCACCGGGGCTGGTCAGGCTGGTGCAAGCCGAACTGGCGCCCCTACGCGTACCGCCCGGTCTACTACGCCCGACCGGTGGCCTACGGCTGGGGCCGTCCCTGGGGCTGGCACCATCGGTGGGGCTGGCGCCACGCGGGCTGGCATCGCCCCTGGGGCTGGCACCATCACGGCGGCTGGCATCGGGCGGCTTGGCACCACAGGTGGTGATCGGCTGAGCGGCGGGGCCGGCACGCCGGTGCCGGCCGCCGTCTAGCCCGCGGAGGGGCCTTTCCTTGACCATTGCGCTATAGCGTCCGCTCTCACTGCGCGGACGAGGTGCTCTTTCATGGTCGAGAAGCGGGACGAGGTGCGGGACACGACGGATGCTCCGCCCCCGCAACGGTCGCGCTACCGCCGCTCGATCATGCGCCTGCGGTCGGCCTCGATGGAGGCTTACCCGCTCTGGCGCGGGCGGCTGCTCTTCCTCGTGGGCGGCATCGGCGTGGGCCTCGCCGCCGTGCTGATGGCCAAGGGCGCCGACCTCGCGCAGGACGGGTTCCGGCGGCTCACCGCGCCGTCGCCGCTCATCGCCCTGGTGCTGACGCCCGCGGGCTTCGCCCTCGCGGCGCTGCTCGCCCTCACGGTCTTCCCGAACTCGCAGGGCTCGGGCATCCCGCAGGTGATCGCCGCCCGCCACGCCCGGGATACCGGCTTCCGCTACTCCCTGATCTCGCCGCGCGTGGCCTTCGGCAAGGTGCTGGTCCTGTTCCTGGGCCTGTTCTGCGGCGCCTCCGCAGGCCGCGAGGGGCCGACCGTGCAGGTCGGCGCCGCGATCATGGCCGCCTTCGGCCGCCTGACCCCGGAGCGCCTGCCCGGGCTGCTCCTCGCGGGTGGCGCGGCCGGCGTCGCGGCGGCCTTCAACACGCCCCTCGCCGGCATCGTGTTCGGCATCGAGGAGCTGGGACGCGCCTACGAGGCGCGCTCCTCCGGCCTGATCGTGGCCGGGATCGTGGCCGCGGGCCTGACCTCGCTCGGGCTCCTCGGCAACTATACCTATTTCGGGACGACCGACGCCGCCCTGCCGCTGGCGGCCAGCTGGATCGTGCCGCTGATCGCCGTGGTCGGCGGCCTCGCGGGCGGCCTGTTCAGTCGCCTCGTCATCCTGTTCGCCCGCGGCCTGCCGGGCGCGGCCGGACGGTTGATCCGGAAGCGGCCCGTGATCTTCGCGGCGGCCTGCGGGCTGTGCGTCGCCCTGTGCGGCCTCGCCTCCGGGGGCACCGCCTACGGGACCGGCTACGAGGAGGCCAAGGCCATCCTCCACGGCGACGCGACGGCCGGCTGGACCTACGCGCCCCTGAAATTCGCCGCCACCGTGCTCAGCTCGATCAGCGGTATCCCGGGCGGCCTGTTCGCGCCGTCCCTGGCGGTCGGGGCCGGCCTCGGCGGCACGGTCCACGGATTCCTGCCGGGCATGCCCGTCGGCGCCGTCGTGCTGATCGGGATGGTGGCCTACCTGACGGGCGTGCTGCAGGCGCCGATCACCAGCTTCGTCATCGTCACCGAGATGACCCAGAACCACGCGATGGTGATCCCGCTGATGGTCGCGGCGTTCCTGGCCGACGCGGCCTCGAAGGCGATCTGCCGCGGCGGCCTCTACCACACCCTGGCGGAGATCATGCTGGAACGGGCCGACGTGCCGGCGCAGCCCGTGGCGAAGACCGGCTGACCGCGTCCCCGACCGAGCGGCCGGACGCGGGTAAGAATAAAAGCGGACCGGTCCGGAATCCGCGGAACGGTCTCGCTTGGCGTCGGTTGAGGCAGCAGCATCAGGCCCCGCGCCGGGGCGCAGCCGGAGTGACGCCATGACCCTTCTGAAATGGGCCCTCATCTGCTTCGTGATCTCGCTGATCGCCGGCGGTCTCGGCTTCACCGGCATCGCCTCCGGCGCCGGCTCGCTGGCCCGCATCCTGTTCGGCCTGTTCCTGCTCATCGCCATCGTGATCGTGGTCATCGCCTTCGCGGTCGGCCAGGCGGTGTTCTGAGGCCGGCGCGGTGCGCGGCGCGGTCTGCCTCGTCACCGGGGCGACCGGCGGCATCGGCTACGAGACGGCCCTCGGTCTCGCGCGCCTCGGCGCGCGGGTCGCCATGGTCGGCCGGGACAGCGGGAAGCTGCAGGCCTGCGCCGACAGGATCCGCGCCGCGGTGCCCGGCGCCGCCGTGGAGCCGCACCGCGCGGATCTGTCCGCGCAGGCCGAGATCCGCCGGCTCGCCGGGACCCTGCGGGCGGCCTATCCGCGCCTCGACGTGCTGGTGAACAATGCCGGCGCGATCTTCGACCGGCGCACGCTGACCGTCGACGGGATCGAGCGGACCTGGGCGCTCGACCATCTGGGCTACGTGCTCCTGACCCTCGAACTCCTCGACACGCTGAAGGACGCGGCGGCGGCGGGCGGGAAGCCGCGGATCGTCAACGTCGCCTCGGCGGCCCATTACCGGGGGCACATCGACTTCGACGATATCGAGGGCGCCCGGCGCTACCGGGCGATGGGCGCGTATGCCCAGGCCAAGCTCGCCAACGTGCTGTTCACCTACGCGCTGGCCCGACGGCTGCGCGACAGCGGCATCGCGGTGAACGCCGTCCATCCGGGGGTGGTGAATACCGGCTTCGCCAAGAACACCGGCGGCCTGCTCGGCGCGGCCTGGGCGCTGATGCGGCCGTTGCTGATCACGCCCGAGAAGGGCGCGCGGACCTCCCTCCACGTGGCCAGCGACCCGGGGCTGGACGGGGTCACCGGCCGGTACTTCTCCCACGGTCGGCCGAAGGTCTCCTCGGCCGAGAGCCGCGACGAGGCCGTCCAGGAGCGGCTCTGGGCGCTGAGCCTCCGGCAGGTGGGCCGGAGCGACTGAAGATCGGAGCGTTCGGTGGCGGCGGTCTCAGGGGGGCGGCGGGTCGAGCAGCACCCAGAGTCGCGCGATCCTGCCGTCCACGATCTCGGCAACGTCCGTCCCGGTGACCGCGACCGGGCCGCCCTCCGGACCGGCTTCCCAGCGCAGCGATCCCACGCCGTGGTGTCCGGCGCCCCTGCCGACGGGCACGAAGCGGAAGGTCGGCCCGAACCGGTCCAGGAGCGCCCCGGCGACCGCGGCGATCGCGGCCCGCCCGCGCACGACGTTGTCCGGCTCGAACAGGGTCGGCTCGGCCACGTAGAGCTCGGCCAGGGCGGCCGCCCGCGCGCCGGCGTCCCGCGCGTTGAAGATCCGCGCGAGATTGGCGCGCAGCAGCCGATCGTAGTCGGGCTCTGCCGCCGGCGCGGCCTCCGTGCCATCGGACATCGCGCGTCTCCTTCGAAGGGGGTTGTCGGGCGTGCCGCGCGGCGGCCGGCGGCTCAGATCAGGCGGCCGCCGCCGTCGATGTGCAGGGTCTCGCCGTTCATGAAGCCGTTGCTCATCAGGAAGACGACGGCGGCACCGGCCTCCTCGGCGGTGCCGAGGCGTCTCTGCGGCAGCCTCTCGGTCAGCCCGGCCACGTAGGCGTCGCGGTGGGCGCCGAGTGTTCGGGTCAGGAGCGGGGTGTCGGTGGTGCCGGGCGAGAGCGCGTTCACCCGCACCGGTGCCAGTTCGAGCGCGAGGCCGCGGGCGAAGGCCTCCATCGCGGCCGACGCCGCCGCCAGCACGGCGGTCCCCTGCGCGCTCGGGCGGTCCGCCAGGGCGCCGGAGATGAGGGTGACCGAGCCGTCCCCCGCGAGCCGGCCGCCGAGGGCGCGCAGGGCATGAATGGCAGCCCAGATTCGCTCGTCGAAGGCCCGCGCGAGGTGCTCGACCTCGGCCTCGAGGACCCTGCCGGCCACGAAGGTCCCGGCCAGCAGCGCGAGGTGGTCGACGCGGGGGATGTCGGCCAGAGCGATCGCGATCGTCTCGGGCCGCGTCACGTCGGTGGCGCGCCAGCCGGCGAAGCCGTTCTCCGCCGCGGCGCGCTCCGCGCCCGCCGCCCTGGCCTGGCGGGCGGCCGCGAGGCCTATGCCCGAGGTGCCACCGAAGACCACGACGGTGCGATCCTGAAGGGTGCTGCTCATGGCGGGAAACCTGGCCGGTCGTCGCCAGCGCGGCGCCGATGGACGGGAGATTGGGCCAGCGACCCCTCCTTGATAATCGGTCCGCTCTTCGCTTCAGTCGTGCCGTCATGGAACAGATCGGCCTCGACCGGCTCACGGGCATCGTCGCCTTCGCCCGCTCCGCCTCCCTCGGCAGCTACTCGGCGGCCGCCCGCTCCCTCGGCATCTCGCCCTCGGCGGTGAGCAAGAGCGTGCAGCGGCTGGAGGCGCGGCTCGGCGTGAGCCTCTTCACCCGGACCACCCGCTCGCTGACCCTGACGCCGGAGGGGCGCGACCTGCAGGAGCGCGCGCTGCGGCTCCTCCGCGAGGCCGAGGCGATCGAGCAGGCCGCGGTCGCGGCACGCTCCGAGCCCGCCGGCACCCTGAAGGTGGCGGCGTCGATCCCGGTCGGCGTCCACCTGCTCGCGCCGGCCCTGCCGCGCTTCCGCGCGCGCCATCCGAAGCTGTCGATCGACCTGCGCCTGAGCGACCGCTTCGTGGACCTGATCGAGGAGGGCATCGACGTCGCGATCCGGGTCGGCGACCTCGCGGATTCCCGGCTGGTCTCGCGCCGCCTCGCGCCGCACCGGGTCTGCGCCTTCGCGGCCCCGGCCTATCTGGCGCGGCGCGGCACGCCGCGGCATCCGGACGATCTGGTCCACCACGACTGCGTGAACTTCCGCTTCCAGAGCACGGGGCAGGCCCTGCGCTGGCCGTTCCACGTGGGCGGCCGCAGGGTCGAGATCACGCCGGATACCGGCATCGTCGCGGATTTCAGCGACGCGGTGACGGCGGTGCTGGTGGCCGGTGGCGGTATCGGCATCTCGCCGACCTACATCGCCGCACCGCATGTCGGGCGGGGCGCGCTCATCCCGATCCTGCAGGACTTCGCGGTCGAGCGCTCGGTCTTCACGGCGCTCTGGCCGGAGAGCCGGCGCGGCAGCCCGAACGTGCGGGCGTTCCTCGCTTTCCTCGACGAGGTCTTCCCGTCGCCTGTCCCCTGGGACGGCGTGCTCGCGCCGGCCCCGACGCCCGGTGCGGCCGCCTGACAGAGGTCCGTGCGCGCCGGCGAGGCGGCACCCCTCAGGCCGCCGCCCGGACCTTGTGGTCGCCCTGCTGCTGGATCTCGATGAAGACCCGGGTCACATCGGGGCTGCGGGCCTTCAGCGCCCGGTCGAGGCGCGTGACGAGGCTCTCGACCTCGCCGGCGCTGAGATCGTCGGTCATGTCGATGCTGAGATTGACCAAGATGTCGGACGGGCCGAGGTGCTGGGTCAGCACCTCGTTGACGTGGACCACGCCCGGCTCGCCGCGGACCAGCTCCGCGATCGCCGCCACGACCTCGGGATCGGCCGCCTCGCCGATCAGCAGACCGTGGGTCTCGACCATCAGGAACGCCGCCATGCCGATCAGCACGAGGCCGATGCCGACCGACGCCCAGCCGTCGAGGCTCGGCATCTCCAGGAGGTGAGACAGGGCCACGCCGGCGAGCGCGATCAGGAGGCCGATCAGGGCCGCGGTGTCCTCCGCGAGCACGGTGAACAGGGTCGGATCCTTGCTGCGCCGGATCGCCCGCACGGCGGAGTGCTTGCCTTTCTCGGCCCAGAACTGGCGGATCGCCACGAAGAACGACGTGCCCTCCGCCGCGATGGCGAAGCCCAGGATCGCGACGTTCACCCAGAGGCCGGGCAAGCGGTAGCCGAACAGCTCGGCATCCACGTCCGGCTCGGGATGGCGGACCCGCTCGATCCCCTCGTAGACGGCGAACAGTCCGCCGCCGAGGAAGATCATCAGCGCGACCACGAAGGCGTAGAAGTAGATCTCGCGGCCGTAGCCGAACGGGTGACGGGCGTCGGCCGGGCGCTCGGCCCGCTTCATGCCGACGAGGAGCAGCACTTGGTTCGCCGTGTCGACCACCGAGTGCACGCCCTCGGCGAGCATGGCGGTCGAGCCGGTCAGCGCCCCGCCCACGAACTTCGCCGCCGCGATGGCGAGGTTGGCGCCCGCCGCCGCGTAGATCGCTCCCGTGCTCTCGTGCGCCATCCGGAACTCCCTGCGCGGTCTGGGGGACGCCGGGCTCTCGGACCCCGGCACGGCGCCGCCGCCGCGGCGATGCAAGCGTTGCGGCGCGCAGGTTGTTCCCGTGTGGACGCGGGCCGGTGCCCCGTGCAACCTGCGGCCGCTCAAGGAGTCCCGGAGGCAGCATGGCCGACGCCCGCTACGATCCCGACAACATCTTCGCCAAGATCCTGCGGGGCGAGATCCCCTGCCACCGCGTCTACGAGGACGCCCACACCCTGGCCTTCATGGACGTGATGCCCCAGGGCGAGGGCCACACGCTGGTGATCCCGAAGGCGCCGGCCCGGGGCCTGCTCGACGCCGACCCGGACTCGCTCGGCGCCCTGATGGCGAGCGTCCAGAAGGTCGCCCGCGCCGTGAAGGCGGCGTTCCGGGCCGAGGGTCTGACCGTGTTCCAGTTCAACGAGCCGGCCGGCGGCCAGACCGTCTTCCACCTGCACGTCCACGTCATCCCGCGGCGCGAGGGCGTGCCGCTGAAGCGCCACGAGGGCGGGATGGCCGATAACGGGGTCCTCGCCGAGCACGCCGCCCGCATCCGCGCGGCGCTCGAGGCTCAGGCCTGACGGTCAGGCCTTACGATCAGGCCGCGCTCGCCGAGTCGCCCGACTGGGCCATGCTGGCGAGCAGCCGGCGCAGGGCGGCGTTCTCGGTCTCGAGCTCGCTGATGCGCTTCAGCAGCAGGGTCACGGAGGCGTCCGTCGCGGCCGGATCGGGCGAAGCGGGTGCGGTGCCGGCCCGGGCCGGCGCCTCGAAGGTCACGCCGATGCCGTCCTCCCGGCGCCAGCGCAGGGTGGCCCGGTAGGTCCGGTCCTTCTGCGGGATGTAGAGATCGAACGCGTCCGGAAGCGTGGTGGCCTCGCTCATCACGAGGCGCGCGCCGGTGGGCGACATGTCGCGCACCAGGCAGTCGAGGCTCGACGACCCGTTGTTGAAGACGATGCGGCCCTTGAGGAAGACCCTCTGGCGCGCCTCTCTGCGATGCTCCGACATGCGGGCGGCTCCGGACAGCTGACGGTTCCGCGAAACCTGCACGCGAGCCCTTAAGGAATCTTGGTCGCGATCGCCGAGTCGAGGCCCGCTATAGGGTTCGATACCGGTAACGTGCTGCCGACAAGGTTCCGGAAGAGCGAGTCCGCGCCCCGGGCCGGTCCGATTTACGCGCGACGACTTCGGATCGTCGTTCCGTAGCCGGATCGGCGACCCGGCAGGACCGCGCCGATCGTCCCGACGCCGGCCTGCTCGCCGTGACGGACGGGGCCCGCTCAGGTGATGAAGCGCCGGTCCACGGTCTGGAACAGGTAGAAGCCGTTGAAGCGCACCGCGGTGTCGGCGGCCCGCCCGTCGAAGTCGAGGGGCTGCCGGCCGCCGTCGCCCAGCTTGCCGCCGAAGGTCCAGCGACCCGCGCCGATGAAGGGCGGGACCGTGCTGGCCTCCGGCACCGCGCAGCAGAGGCCCTCCTCGCCCTTGAGCTGGAACAGGTTGTAGCTTCGCATCCGAAGTCCTCCGCCTGGCCGCCCTCGAAGCCAATTTTCCCAATACAAGATTTCGCATTGCGAAGAATCGGCTTGACCGTGCTCATAATGGCACAATCGGTCGAGTTTGTGACGGTCAAGTTTCAGGGACGTTTCGGTTCAACTCGTCGATCCAGATCCGCGCCGACCCGTCGGAGGGCGCGCGCCAGTCGCCCCGGGGCGACAGGGAGCCGCCCGCCGAGACCTTCGGCCCGTTCGGGAGCGCCGAGCGCTTGAACTGGCTGAAGCCGAAGTAGCGGGTCAGGAACACCCCGAGCCAGCGGCGGATCTCCGGGAGGTCGTAGGCGACCCGCTTGGTCTCCGGAAAGTCCGGCGCCCAGCTGCCGCGCTCCCGGTCGCCCCAGGCGTGCAGCGCCAGGAAGGCGATCTTCGAGGGCCGGAACCCGTAGCGGAGCGTGTAGAACAGGTTGAAATCCTGCAGCGCGTAGGGGCCGATCGTGCCCTCCGTGCTCTGCGGGCTGTCGTCCTGGTCCACCGGCACCAACTCGGGGGAGATCTCGGTGTCGAGGACCGCCTGGAGGGTGCGCGCCTCGTCCGGGCCGACCTCGCCGTTGCCGATCACCCAGCGGATCAGGTGCTGGATCAGCGTCTTGGGCACGCCGGCATTGACCGCGTAGTGGCTCATCTGGTCGCCGACGCCGTAGGTGCACCAGCCGAGCGCCAGCTCCGAGAGGTCGCCGGTGCCGACCACGATGCCGCCGGCGTGGTTGGCGAGCCGGAACAGGTAGTCGGTGCGCAGGCCCGCCTGCACGTTCTCGAAGGTCACGTCGTAGACCGCCTCGCCCTTGGCGAAGGGGTGGTCCATGTCGGCGAGCATCTGCTTGGCGGCCGGGCGGATGTCGATCTCGGCGGCCGTGCAGCCCAGCGCCTTCATGAGCGCGTGGGCGTTGGTCTTGGTGGCGTTCGAGGTGGCGAAGCCCGGCAGCGTGTAGGCCAGGATGTCCGAGCGCGGGTAGCCCAGGCGGTCGAAGGCCTTGGCGACCACGATCAGCGCGTGGGTCGAATCGAGGCCGCCCGAGACGCCGATGACGGCCTTGCGGGTGCCGGTGGCCTCCAGGCGCTTGGCGAGGCCGGCGACCTGGATGTTGTAGGCCTCGTAGCAATCCTGCGCGAGGCGCGACGGCTCGGCCGGCACGAACGGGAACCGCTCGATCCGCCGGATCAGGCCGAGATCGGCCTCGGGCGGGTTGAGCCGGAACGGCACCCGGCGATAGGGCAGGGCGCGGCCGCGCGCGTCGTCGTCGAAGCTGCCCGCCTGCAGGCGCTCCTGGGCGATCAGGTCGAGGTCGATGTCGGCCAGCGTCGTCACCGGCTTCTCGGGGAACCGCTCGCCCTCGGCGAGGCGCACGCCGAGCTCGTCGACGCTGGTCTGGCCGTCCCAGGACAGGTCGGTGGTCGATTCGCCCTGGCCGGCCGCCGCGTAGACGTACGCGCAGGCGCCCCGCATCGAGGCCGCCCGGGACAGGAGCGCCCGCGACTCGGCGCGGCCCACCGTGATCGGGCTGCCCGAGAGGTTCGCCAGCACGGTGGCGCCGGCGAGCGCCGCGCGCATGCCGGGGGGCTCGGGCACCCACAGGTCCTCGCAGATCTCTACCCCGACCACGAGGCCCGGCAGGTCCTCGGCGGGGAACAGCAGGTCGGTGCCGAACGGCGCGTCCTGACCGGCGACCCGGACGGTCTCGCCGACGATCCCGGCGCCGGAGGCGAAGTGGCGCTTCTCGTAGAATTCCCGGTAGTTCGGCAGGAAGGTCTTCGGGACGACGCCGAGCAGGCGGCCGCCCTGGATCGCGAGCGCGCAGTTGTAGACGCGGTGCCGCCAGCGCAGGGGCGCGCCGACGATCAGCAGCGGCCGGAGACGGGCCGAGTCGGCGATCACGCGGGCGGCCGCGCCCTCGACCGCGTCGAGCAGGGTCTGCTGGAGCAGCAGGTCCTCGATCGCGTAGGCCGAGAGGCCGAGCTCGGTGAAGACCGCCAGCACCGCGCCCGAATCGTGGCAGGTCCGGGCGAGGTCGAGGACGACGTCGGCGTTGCGCTCGGGCTCGGCCGGATGGCTCCGGCCGGTGCAGGCCGCGACCCGGGCGAAGCCGTGGCGGTAGAGGGAGCGGAAGCGCGCCGGCGATTCAGAGGTGGCTGGAGACACGGGCACCTGTCCGGGTGAGGGGTGGCTGCGGGTTACTATAGCGGACGCGGGCGGGGGGCGGCGCGGAGCCTGTTCGCGCCCTGGCCGGTTCCCGACGTCATCGCGAGAGACTGCGCTGTGGCGGACCGGGACGGGGCCCAGATCGCGATTTCCAATCCATAGGGCGTCGTTACCTCGAGATTCCGCGTTCGAATCGGTCGCTGGTGGCCGTGACGGCCCGGCCGCGGCGATGCGGGGCCCTGCCGGAGCGCCGGGCCGAACGTCCCGCATGGTTTCCGCACCGCGGCCGACGGCAAGCCTCCATTAACGACGAATGGCCTAACTCAGGAACAGCCGCCGCGCGTCGGCGGATCCCTGTTTCGAGTATCGTCTGAGAACCCATGCGCGCATCGGGACGGCCTCCGTACTCCCACCGTGACCCCGCCCGCCCTGTCCGCGGCGGCGACCGCTCGGGCCTCTCCCTGGGAGCCCTGGCGCACCGGCTGATGGCGCTCCGCGCGAGCCTCACCCGCCGCCTCTCCGGCTCTCCCGCGGGCCTGCCCGCCCGCCCGTCCTACGGCGCGCCCGGGCGCCGGGCCGAGCCGAGCTGGCTGACCCCGCCGGGCGCGATGGTCGGCCGCGAGGGCTCCGAGCGCGCCCCGCGCGCCGCGGCGCCCGAGCCACACTGGCCGGCCCAGGTCTTCGACGACCGGGCGAGCCTCGACGCCCTGGACGCCCCGATCTTCGAGAGCCGGATCGACCGCAGCGCCTCCGCGCCGGGCGTGCTGGTGCGCCAGCCGCGCCGCCCCGCCGCCATCGCCCCCGACTACGCGCCGGCCGCGGCTCCGCTCGCGGGCCATGCGGCCGGCCATGTGGCCCACCAAGTGACCGACCACGTCGCGACGCCGGCCGCCGCGCCGGCGCCGGCCGCGCCCTCGGCGGTCCGCTACACCCGCACCCCCGATTCGGTTCTGCAGGAGCGCCGCCAGCGCGCCCTCGAGGCCGAGCGCGTCGCCCTGGAGCGCGCCCGTGCCGAGGCGCAGGCCGCTGCCCTGGCCCTGGAGACCGAGCGGGCCGCCCGCGAAGAGGCCGAGCAGGAGCGGGTCGAGCGCGCGCGGATCGCGGCCGAGGCGGCCGAGCGCGCCGCAGCCGTGCCGGCCCTGCCCGAAGCCGCCGCGCCGGACGCGGAGCCGGTGCCCCTGTGGCGCCAGCCCTTCGTCGCGCCGCCGGGCGTCCGCTTCTTCCGCACGCCGGACCGCCGCCCGGTCCGGCCCGCGGTCGAGCTGGCCGCCTCCACGGCGGCGATCGCCCCGGTCGCGGCCGCGTTGGTCGCCGCCGCGCCGGTCGAGACGGTCGCCGAGGCCCCGGCCCGCGACTGGTCGGACCTGCCGGACTGGTCCGAGGTCCAGCCCTGGTTCGACGGCGGCGACTGGTCGTCCGTCGATGCTTGGTCGGCCCTGGAGGCGCAGCCCGCCGAGGTCGCGCCGACCCCGGCCGCCGTCTCGGCGCCGGCGGCGTCCGACGAGCGCTTCGTCTCCATGCCCCTCGACATCTCGCACCTGCGGTCGCTGCCGCCGCGGCCGGTCTACGTGCTCGACCGGCTCGTCCGGTTCGACCAGCCGCCGCGTCCCGCCGACGGGCAGGATAACGGGACGGAGACCGGCCAGCGGATGGACGAGGCCGCCTCGATCCGGAGCGCCTTCCTTCCGCCCGTCGCGCCGCCGGCCGCGTCCGGCCTGTCGCTGGTCTTCGGCCCCGGCAGCGCCGCGGCCGAGCCTCCGGCCGCCCCCGCGTCCGAGGCGCCCCGCCGCGCGCCGGCTCTCAGCGCCATGGCGGCCCGGGCGGCGATCCGCGCGGCCGGCCAGCCGACCGCCGTCCCGCCGGCGCCCCCGGCCGTGCCCGAAGCCGGTCCCGCCCCGGTCGTTGCCGCACCGGTCGCCGCGCGCGCCGAGGCGGAGCGCGTTGTGATCCCGATGACGCCGCGCCCGGTCCTGCTCCGCGGCAAGCTGGCGCCGCAGCCGGAGCCGGTCGAGGCGGAGATCGAGGCGGAGATCGAGGCCGAGGCCGAGCCGGTCGCCGCTGCCGTCGAGGCGATTGAGAACTCGGCCCTGCCGGCCCCCGCGCCGGCGTCGGTCCCCCTGGTGGCGCCGCGGGCACACCTGATCCCGGCCGGCCGCCACCTCGAGATCGCGCCGATCGAGAACGCCGATTACGAGCTGCCGTCCCTCGAACTGCTCGCCCTGCCGGCGCCGGGCGGCAGCGAGGAGGTCGACGCCGACGTGCTGGAGCAGAACGCCCTCAACCTGCAGCAAACGGTCCAGGATTTCGGCGTGCGCGGCGACATCCTGGCGGTGCGGCCGGGCCCGGTCGTCACCCTCTACGAACTCGAGCCCGCGCCGGGCACCAAGTCCAGCCGCGTGATCGGCCTGTCGGACGACATCGCCCGGTCGATGTCGGCGGTCTCGGCCCGCGTCGCGGTCGTGCCCGGCCGGAACGTCATCGGCATCGAGCTGCCGAACGAGACCCGCGAGACCGTGTTCCTGCGCGAGCTGCTCTCGTCGGCCGACTTCGCCGAGAGCAAGCACAAGCTGGCGCTGTGCCTGGGCAAGAACATCGGCGGCGAGCCGATCATCGCCGACCTCGCGCGCATGCCGCACCTCCTGGTCGCCGGCACGACCGGCTCGGGCAAGTCGGTGGCGATCAACACCATGATCCTGTCGCTGCTCTACCGGCTGAAGCCGGAGGAGTGCCGCTTGATCATGGTCGACCCGAAGATGCTGGAGCTGTCGGTCTACGACGGCATCCCGCACCTGCTCTCCCCGGTCGTCATCGACCCCAAGAAGGCGGTCATCGCCCTCAAGTGGGCCGTGCGCGAGATGGAGGAGCGCTACAAGAAGATGGCCAAGATCGCCGTCCGGAACATCGACGGCTACAACGCCCGCATGAAGGAGGCCCGCGAGAAGGGCGAGACCATCACGCGCACGGTCCAGACCGGCTTCGATCGTCACACCGGCGAGGCGGTGTTCGAAGAGGAGGCGATGGATCTGACGCCTCTGCCGTACATCGTGATCGTGGTCGACGAGATGGCCGACCTGATGATGGTGGCCGGCAAGGACATCGAGGGAGCGATCCAGCGCCTGGCGCAGATGGCGCGCGCGGCCGGCATCCACCTGATCATGGCGACGCAGCGTCCGTCGGTGGACGTGATCACCGGGACGATCAAGGCGAACTTCCCGACCCGGATCAGCTTCCAGGTGACGAGCAAGATCGACAGCCGCACGATCCTGGGCGAGATGGGCGCCGAGCAGCTTCTGGGGCAGGGCGACATGCTGTTCATGGCCGGGGGCGGGCGCACGACGCGGGTGCACGGGCCGTTCTGCTCGGACAGCGAGGTCGAGAGCGTGGTCGCCCACCTCAAGCGCCAGGGCCGCCCCAGCTACCTCGACGCCGTCACCGCCGACGATTCGCCCGAGGAGCCCGCCAAGGAGGGCGGCCGGTCCGGCCGGGGCAAGGCGGCCGCGGCCGACAAGGCCGAGCGGTCCGACGAGCCCGAGGAGGAGGCCCCCGTCTTCGACATCGGCGCCTTCGCGGCGGCGAGCGGCGGCGACTCCGACGACCTCTACAAGCAGGCGATCGAGGTGGTGCTGCGCGACCAGAAGGCGTCGACGAGCTACATCCAGCGCCGGCTGCAGATCGGCTACAACCGCGCCGCCTCCATCATGGAGCGGATGGAGATCGAGGGCATCGTCGGCCCGGCCAACCACGCCGGCAAGCGCGAGATCCTGGTCGCCGGGGCGGCGCACAGCTCGGCCGGGATGTACGACGACGAGTGAGCGGCTTCACGCCGGGCCGCGCCCTCACGGGGGCGGCCCGGGCGTCGTATCTTCGCCACAGGGTGGGTCTCTAAGCCCCGTGTCCCGCCCCCTGTTCACCGCCGGAGCCCGCCCCGCGGCTCCTCAGGAGACTCTGCCGATGATCGGCCGCCGCACCCGCACAGCCGGCTCCGTGATCGCCGCCGGGCTGTGGCTCGCGACCGCCAACCCGGCCCACGCGCAGGTCGGCGCCTTCATCGACAGCCTGTTCGGCCACAAGGAGGAGCCCGCCCCGCAGCCGGAGGCCGCCCCGGCGGCCCCTGCGCCGGCCAAGAAGGCCGCGCCCAAGGCCAAGGAGGCGAGCAAGGAGACGAGGCCCGGCACGGCCAAGTCCGGCAAGGGCGGCGACAAGGCCGGTGACAAGGCGGACCACAAGGCGCCCGAGCCGAAGGTCGCGGCGGTGGGCGCGCCGACGGCGATCGTCACCGCCGACTCGGCCGATCCCGCCGCCCTGCTGGCGCAGGCCAACGCCTACTTCAACGGCATCAACACCCTGACGGGAAATTTCGTGCAGATCGGCGCCGACGGCCGCCGGATCGGCGGCAAGCTGACGCTCGTCAAGCCCGGCCGCCTGCGCTTCGACTACGACCAGCCCTCGCCGCTGGAGGTGGTCGCCGACGGGACCTCGGTGGCGGTGCGCGACCGCAAGCTGAACACCCAGGACCTCTACTTCATCGCCCAGACGCCGCTGAAATTCCTCCTGCGCGAGAAGATCGACCTCGCCCGCGACCTCACCGTCACCGACGTGGCGAGCGATCCGGGCAGCGTCCGCATCAGCCTGGAGGACCGCGCCACCCTCGGCGGCACCTCGAAGATCCAGCTGTTCTTCGACGCCGAGATGAAGACCCTGTCGCAGTGGCGGATCACCGACCCGCAGGGCTACGTCACCACGGTGACGCTCTCGAACCTGCAGAAGGGCAAGAGCGTCGACGGCAGCCTGTTCTTCATCAATTACGGGCGGTCCGAGGACAAGGCGATGCAGCAGCAGATCCAGCAATCGCAGAAGTGACGGGGTCGCCCCTTCAGGGGGCGCCGAGCCCGGCCGCGTCGCCGGGCCGCCACCGGTTCAACTCCCGATCGATCGCGCCCTCCGTCCCGTGCAGGAACTCCGCGGTCGGCAGGCCGGGGGCCAGGGCCGCGAGGTAGCTCACCACCACCGTGCCGGACCGTGTCGCCGCGCCCCCGGGCCAGAACAGGCCGGAATTGAGCGCCACCGGCACCACCGGCAGGCCGAGACGGCCGTAGAGCAACTCGACGCCGCGCTTGAAGCGGAGCGGCTCGCCGATCGCGCCGCGGGTGCCCTCGGGGAAGATCAGGACCGACCGCCCCGCCGCGACCGCCTCCCGACCGCCGTCGATCATGGTGCGCAGGGCCTGGGTGCCCTTGGCTCGGTCGATGACGATCATCGGCGAGCGCCGGAGGAACCAGCCGACCACCGGGATCGCCAGCAGCTCCCGCTTCGCGACGATCGCCACGTCCGGCACCAGGACGAGGAAGGCCAGCGTCTCCCAGGTCGACTGGTGGTTGGCGACGATCAGGCAGGGCTCGTCCGGCAGGTGCTGGCGGCCCTCCTCGACGTAGCGCAGCCCCACGATGCGCCTGAGCCCGCCCAGGATCCCGCGCGCCCAGAGCCGCGTCGCCCTGCGGATCGGCCGCTGCGGCGATCCGGACAGGAGGAAGATCGCCAGCGGCGCGAGGAACAGGGTCGTCCAGGCGGCCCAGTAGACGGCGAACAGGAGCGAGCGGGCGTGCGCCATGGCGGGCCTCGACGAGGGGCCCGGGACAGGGCAGGCGCCGGGCATAGCGCCTGTCGGTCGGTCGCGCACGGCCTTTCGCCCGCCGGGCGGTGAGCGGACTGTCGCGGGCCGCGAAATCGGCTATCGGAGCGCAACGCCGTCAGAACCCCCGCGCCGCCCGTGCAACTCACCGTCACCACCTGGAACATCAACTCGGTGCGCCTGCGCATCGACCTCGTGCTGCGCTTCCTCGCCGAGCACAGGCCGGACGTGCTCTGCCTGCAGGAGACCAAGTGCCCGGACGATGCCTTCCCGCTGAAGGCCCTGCGCGGCTCGGGCTACGAGCACGTGATGTTCGCGGGCCAGAAGGGCTACAACGGCGTCGCGATCCTCTCGCGCTTCCCCCTGCACACCCGCGCCGTGATGGGCTTCTGCGAGCGCCAGGATGCCCGCCACATCTCGGCGGTACTGGGGCCGGAGGCCGGTGCGGCCTCGGGCATCGTGCTGCACGATTTCTACGTCCCCGCCGGCGGCGACGTGCCGGACCGCGACCTCAACCCGAAATTCGCCCACAAGCTCGACTTCCTGTCCGAACTGCGCGCCTGGGGCGGCAGGCGCGTCTCCGGGCCGGCGATCCTCGTGGGCGACCTCAACGTCGCGCCCCTGGAGCACGACGTCTGGTCGCACAAGCAGCTCCTCGACGTGGTCAGCCACACGCCGGTGGAGACCGAGGCGCTGGAGGTGCTGCGCGGGGAGGCGGGCTGGATCGACGCGGCGCGCCACCTCACCCCGGAGCCGGAGAAGATCTACACGTGGTGGAGCTACCGCTCCCCCGACTGGTCGGCCGCCAACAAGGGGCGGCGCCTCGACCATGCCTGGGTGTCGCCCGACCTCGCCGGGACCGTCCGCAAGGTCGAGGTGCTGCGCGAGGCCCGCGCCTGGGAGCGCCCCTCCGACCACGCCCCGGTGACCCTCACGCTGGAGCTGTGACCGGGCGCGGAACTGCGGCGCGGTCCGAGCATTGCCCGCTCACGAACCCGTGACGTGAGCGAGCCCCGATGCGCAAGATCCTGATCGCTTTCCTCCTTCCCAAGGTCGTGTCCTACCTGCGTCGCCGCTACGGCGGCCCGCACGCTAACCGCAACCGGGCCTTCTGAGACGGCCCGGTCGCGGCCACCGCCTGTGACCCCCGGGCGCAGGCGGTGGCCGCGGCGACGGCCCTAGATCCTGCGGGTCCCAAGCCGAGGAGCCGCACCCGATGACCCAGGACCCGCGCGAGGCCGGCCCCCGGCCGCCCTTCCCCGGCGACCAGCAGCAGACCCGCCCGGGCCTCACCACGAAGATGACGCCGCGCCCCGACCACGGCGAGGAGAGCTACGTCGGCAAAGGCCTGCTCACGGGTCAGGCGGCGCTGATCACCGGCGGCGATTCCGGCATCGGCCGGGCGGTGGCCATCGCCTACGCCCGCGAGGGCGCCGACGTGGCGATCTCCTATCTCGAAGCCGAGCAGGAGGATGCCGAGGACACGAAGGCCTGGGTCGAAAAGGCCGGCCGCCGCTGCCTGCTCCTCCCCGGCGACATCCGCGACGAGGCCCGGTGCCGGGATCTCGTGGCGCGCACCGTCGCGGCCTTCGGGCGCCTCGACATCCTCGTGAACAACGCCGCCGCCCAGGTGGTGAACGAGGGCCTCGACGATCTGGCGGCGTCCGACATCGAGGGCTCGTTCCGCGCCAACGTCTTCGCCATGTACTACCTCGCCCAGGCGGCGGTGCCGCACATGAAGCCGGGCGGCGCGATCGTGAACAGCACCAGCGTGCAGGCCAAGGTCGCCGGGCCGAACATGCTGATCTACGCCGCCACCAAGGGCGCGATCGCGAGCCTGACCATCGGCCTGTCGAACCTTCTGGCGCCGAAGGGGATCCGGGTGAACTGCGTCGCCCCCGGGCCGGTCTGGACGCCGATCCAGCCGATCGTGAAGAGCCCGGAGCAGATGGAGCAACTCGGTGCGCAGACGCCGCTCGGCCGCGCCGGCCAGCCCGCGGAACTCGCGCCGGCCTACGTGCTGCTCGCCTCCCGCGAGGGCAGCTACATGTCCGGGGCACTGGTGCCGGTCACCGGCGGCATGCCGATGCTCTGATCCCGCACCCGTCGCCGTTCTTTGCGGCGGCACCACGCCGTCGTCCCGAGCGCAGCGACGTGACCCGGACCCGCGGGACATCCGCCGGGCGTGGCGCTCCCGGGTCGCTTCGCTGACGCGGGTCATCGCCGGGCGGATGTTCGGGCAGACCCTCGACGGCGCGCGCGCGATCCATCAGACGTTGCGGGCGGATCGGTTCACAACGGCGGGACGGCCCGGAAGGCCGCCCGGGTCCGGCGCGCGGTGATGGCACCGCCGCGGACCCGAACGCTGACCCGCGCCATCCGGGCGCCGCCGATCCCGACGGAGACGACCATGAGCGACGCCCAGGCCCGGACCGCGCTGGTGACGGGGGCCGCCCGCGGCATCGGCCTCGCCACCGCGACCCGCTTCCTCGCCGACGGCTGGAACGTCGCCCTTCTCGACATCGACGGCCCGGGCGCGGCGGCGGCGGCCGAGCGGCTCGGCCGTCCGGAAGCCACGCTCGCGGTGACGGCCGACGTCTCCGACCCCGAGGCGGTTGCGGCGGCGATCCAGCAGGTCGCCGACCGGTTCGGCCGCCTCGACGCCCTGGTCAACAATGCCGGCATCGCGATCTTCAAGCCGCTGACCGAGACCACCTTCGCCGACTGGTCGCGGGTGCTCGCCGTCAACCTGTCCGGCCCGTTCCTGTGCACGCAGGCGGCCGTCCCGCTCCTGTCCGAGCGCGGCGGCGCCATCGTGAACATCACCTCGATCTCGGGCCTGCGCGCCTCGACGCTCCGCACCGCCTACGGCACCAGCAAGGCGGGGCTCGCGCAGCTCACCAAGCAGCAGGCCGCCGAGCTGGCGCAGTACGGGATCCGCGTGAACGCCGTCGCCCCCGGCCCGGTGGACACCGCGATGGCCAAGGCGGTGCACAGCCCCGAGATCCGGGCGGACTACCACGACGCCGTCCCGCTCGGCCGTTACGGGCTGGAGACGGAGCTCGCGGAGGCGATCGTGTTCCTCTGCTCGGAGCGCGCCTCCTACATCACCGGTCAGCAGCTCGCTGTCGACGGCGGCTTCGAGTCGACGGGAATCGGCCTGAAGACGCTGCGCGGCGCGCGCAACATCTGAACGCGTCGGCCCGATCCGCCGGGTTCGGACAGGGTTCGTTAACCCTGCCGCCGTAGCCCGGAGGCTTGGTCAACAGGCGCGGGCACCATGCCGAGACTCGGCTCCATGATCGTCGACGGTCTAGC
The DNA here is from genome assembly GCF_053345625.1 of Methylobacterium sp. D53M. Lineage (NCBI taxonomy): Bacteria > Pseudomonadati > Pseudomonadota > Alphaproteobacteria > Hyphomicrobiales > Methylobacteriaceae > Methylobacterium > Methylobacterium sp. D53M. Next base: position 11,826 of record NZ_JBKFAL010000038.1, on the reverse strand, counting down.
GTTCGTCCTCGTGGCGATCGCCCTCGTGGCGGTCGTCGCCGGCTACGAGCGGAACCTGCCGGATCCGTCCGTGTCAGCCGCGCCGGTCGCCGCGGGCGCCCCCGTCTGGACCGACCCCGAGACGACGGGCTCGATCGCGCCGGCCGCGGGCCCGGTCGCCCGCTGGGCGGACGCGCGGCCCCCGTTCGCGGCGCCGGAGTCGGATCGCGCCGCCGGTGGAACCTGGGTGAGCCCGCCCCGCCGCTGAGGCGCCGCGGGGCGGTTCACCGGGGCTCCCGCCGCGATCACAACTGATCGTTAACTATGGTTGCCGAACCTTCCACCGCACAGCGAAGCGGAGAGGCACCCATGGCGCGCGACGGCAACCGACCCCACCCGAGCGCCCTGGCGCGGTATCCGGTTCCGATCGAGCTGATCTCGGCCCTGTTCCGCGCCGACGACGCGGAGCGCGACCGGCTGCTCGCGCCGATGCCGGCCTACGGCCGCGCCCGGATCGCCGCCTACTGCGCCGAGCACGCGCGGCTCGAGGCGCTCGGCCTGAAGGTCGCGCGCTCCTGCGACGAGGCCACGCTGGTCAGGGCTGCGGGCGAAACGGTCGGCGCCGACCTCTTCGCGCGCTCGCGGGCGCCCGCGCCGGCGCCGATCCAGCTCCAGGCAGCCTGACCGACCCGCCGAGCGGAGGCCCGGCCGGCCGAGAGTGTCGGCTCGATGAATGCCCGAGCCTGTCCGGGTTCACAGCGGCCGGCGCATCCTCCTGTCATCGGCCCGGCGCGTCCGGGCCGCAGGTTCAGGAGATCGTGTCATGATGCGCGCCAAGGTGATCGGCCTCGTCGCGGTGGCCGCCGCGGCTCTCGCGACCGCCACGACGGCCAACGCGGCGCCGTTCGGCTACGGGCCGCCCGATGCCGGATCGGTGATCGAGCGCGTGGCCGGAGGCTGCGGTCCGGGCTTCCATCCCAATCCCTGGGGCCATTGCCGGCCGAACGATCGCGGCTGGGGCTGGGGCGGACCGCGGGGACCCTACGGCGGCCGGCCCGGCTACGGCGGCTACGACCGCGGCTATGGCGGCTACGGCGGCTACGAGGGCCCGCGCCGGTCCTACGGCGGCTGGTGATCCGCGTCGGCGACCCGAGTTCGGGTCGCCGCGTCCAGAGCTCGGCCCGCCGCGCGCGATCCGGATCCGCGGCCGGCCGGTGCCGGGTCAGTGCTCGGCCATCGCGTTGTCCCCTGGAACGGACAAACCCATATTCACGACGGCATAGAGCCGTATTAATCTCTTTCGGGACGCAACATAGTGTCCCGGAGATTCTTCGTCATGAGTCGCTATGTATTTGCATCCCTGATGATCGCCGGCCTGGTGGCAGGCGCCGCGCCGGCCGCCGCGCTCTCCGCGAAGGATTGCTCGGTCAAGTATCAGGCCGCCAAGCAGGCCGGCACGCTCAACGGCCAGAAGTGGAACGACTTCCGCAAGGCCGAGTGCGGCGCGGCGGCCGACAACGCCCCGACGACCGCGCCGAACCCTGTCTCGCCGACCGCGACGACAGCTCCGGCCGCGCCGCCGGCCGCCCCGCGCGCCGGGACGACGTCCGCCGCCGCGGCATCGGCCACGTTCCCCCGCGCCGTCGATCCGAAATACGCCAAGGAATCGGCCGGCAAGGCCCGGATGCACACCTGCCTCGACAGCTACAACGCCGCGAAGGCTGCCGGCACGCTGGGCGGCATGAAGTGGATCGAGAAGGGCGGCGGCTACTACTCGGCCTGCAACCGGCAGCTCAAGGGCTGAGCGGCGGCGCTCCGGGGCGCCGAAGGCGGGCGGCCCGAGACCTGCGCCAGCGGATCTGGATCCCGGGCACCGCCGCGCGGTCCCGGGATGCTGACTTGAAACGGCTGCGCTGACGCAGCCCAGATGTCCGCGTCACCCGGGTCGGGAAGGCCGACTCGAGTGACGGTACAGGGCCTCCGGATCGCAGGCGGTCCTAGAAGGGGATGTCGTCGTCGAGGTCGTAGCCGCCGCGGCTGCCACCGCCACCGCCGCCACCCGAGGAGGCCGGGGCCGGCCGCCGCTCGCCGCCCTGGGCGCGACCGCCGCCGAAATCACCGCCGCGATCACCACCCCGGCCACCGCCGAAGTCGCCGCCGCGGCTGATCTGGCCGCCGCCCTCGTCCTCGCCGGCGAAGTCGCCGCCCCCGCCGCCGCGCCCGTCGAGGATCGTCATCTCGCCGCGGAAGCGCTGGAGCACCACCTCGGTCGTGTACTTCTCGACGCCGGAATTGTCGGTCCACTTCCGGGTCTGGAGCTGGCCCTCGATGTAGACCTTCGAGCCCTTGCGCAGGTACTGCTCGGCCACCCGGGCGAGGTTGTCGTTGTAGATCACGACCGAGTGCCACTCGGTCTTCTCCTTGCGCTCGCCGGTCGCCTTGTCCTTCCACGACTCCGACGTCGCGAGCCGGAGGTTGCAGACCGGGTCGCCCGAACCGAGGCGGCGCATCTCGGGATCGCGCCCGAGATTGCCCACCAGAATCACCTTGTTGACGCTGCCCGCCATCGCTCTCTCCTAGTCGTACGGATCTCACAGGGCATCTGCCCGGCGGCGCGCGAACCATGCGCCCGGGCCTCCGGAGCGGCAACCGGCGGGGCGGGCTTGTGCCCGCTTTCCGCAGCGCCGACGGATCGATTTGTTCTATATCTGTTCCGTTTCGGCAGCAAGCCGCTCTCAGGCGACGCGGACGACGAGCTTGCCGAAATTCCGACCTTTCAACAGGCCGATGAACGCCTCGGGGGCGTTCTCCAGCCCCTCGACCACGTCCTCGCGGTAGCGGACGCGCCCGTCCTGGATCCAGCCGGCGACCTCCTTGCGGAACGTGTCCGCCTGCTCGGCGAAGTCCCACACGATGAAGCCCTGGATGTGCAGCCGGTTGGTCAGGACCGCGCGCATCAGGCCGGGCAGGCGGTCCGGGCCGGGGGGCACCTCGGTGGCGTTGTAGGCGGAGACGAGGCCGCAGACCGGGATCCGCGCGAACGGGTTGAGCAGCGGCAGCACGGCGGCGAAGACCGCGCCGCCGACATTCTCGAAGTACACGTCGATGCCCTTCGGGCAGGCGGCCGCCAGCGCGCCCGGCAGGTCGGATCCGCGATGGTCGATCGCGGCGTCGAAGCCGAGCTCCTCGGTGAGGTAGCGGCACTTCTCGGGGCCGCCCGCGATCCCGACGGCGCGGGCGCCGTGGATCTTGGCGATCTGGCCGACCAGGGAGCCCACGGGGCCAGCGGCGGCGGCCACCACGACGGTCTCGCCGAATTTCGGCCGGCCGATGTTGAGGAGGCCGGTATAGGCGGTCATGCCCGGCATCCCGAGCACGCCCAGCGCCGTGGAGGGCGGGGCGGCATCGGGGTCGACCTTGCGCGAGCCCTTGGCGTCGGTGACGAAGTACTCCTGCCAGCCCGCGAAGGCTGTCAGCAGGTCGCCCACGGCGTGATCCGGGTGGTTGGAGGCGACCACCTCGCCCACCGTCTCGGCGGTGATCGGCGCGCCGATCTCGACGGGCGCCGCGTAGGATTTCGCGTCGCTCATCCGGCCGCGCATGTAGGGGTCCAGCGACAGCCAGCGGGTGCGCAGGAGGACCTGGCCGGGTCCGGGCTGCGGCACCGGCACCTCCTCCAGGCGGAAATTCTCGGGCCGCGGCTCGCCGTGCGGGCGCGAGGCCAGGACGATGCGGCGGTTCATGGCGGTGGTCATTCCGGACTCCGGGACACGGGCTTCCGCCCCGATCTGGGGCGCCGGGCCCGCGAGGCAAACGCGCCGCCGCGATCGCGCGGCCGAGTCGCGCGTTGTCCCGACTCGAGAGCGCGGAGCGGCGGCATGCGGGAGACGGCACTGGGACTCGGGCTGGCAGCTATGGCGGCGGGGGCCGCCCTGGCCGGTCCCCTCGACGGCTATCGCGACCGGGCGCGGGTGCTGGTGCTGTCGGCGCCCGAGGCCGGGGACACGCAGCTCCGGGCGCAGCGGACGGCGCTGGCCTCGGTCCGCACCGGCGTCGCCGAGCGCGACCTCGTGGTGCTCGAAGCGGTCGGCGCGGGGGCCGAGGCGCGGGCCCTGCGCGAGCGCCTCGGCCTGCCCGCGGACAGCTTCCGCGCGGTCCTGGTCGGCAAGGACGGGGGTGCCAAGATCACCGAAGCGGCGCCGATCGCGCCGCAGAGGCTGTTCGCCACGATCGACGCGATGCCGATGCGCCGCAGCGAGATGCGCGAGCGCCGCTAGGGCCCGGGCCAGGGCTCGATCCCCTGTGAACGGCGGGGCCGCGGACACCATCGGTTAAGCCTACCGGCCTATCACCGAAACATGTCGACGGCCGCGCACCGGCCGTCCGTTGAGGCCCGCCAGGACGTTCGGACGAGACGCTCGAATCGATGACCCGACAACAAGTCGCCACCGCCATCCGCCGCCTCGTCGACCTGCAGGTCGAGGATATCGAGCGCGCGGTCCGCGACGGCCACAAGACCATCGCGCTGAACGAGCTGGCGGATCTGAACCGCCAGCTCAAGGCCTTCGCGGCCGCCCTCAGGAAGGCGCCGGCCCGCATCTGAGCCGGATTCCCGCGCTACCAGCGCGGCCCGCCCCAGCGACGGGGCGGGATGTCCTCCGGCGGCGGGGGAGGCGGCGGCGGCCCGCGGTCGACGACCGGCTCATCGCAGACCCGCACCCGTCGCAGCACCGGCTCCCCGTCCGGACCGAAGCGCCGCCGCACGAATTCCCGGCATGCCTCGGGGGACGCCTCCGGGGACGCTTCCGGGGGCGCCGCTGTGAAGCGGGGGCCGCGGACTTCGGGTTCGGGCCGCGGTCCCGGAGGGGGCGGGGGCGGCGGTGGCCGGCGCTCCGGCTCGTCGTCCTGGGCGGGCCCGCCGTAGCCGTGCGGCGGGTAGGGGCCGTCGAAATCGGCGGCCAGGGCCGGGCCGGCGGCGAGGAGCAGGGCGCAGAAGCCGGTTCGTAAGAGGAGACGACGAGCGGGCACGGTGGCCTCGGCGTGAGCGGGCGCGCGGGGATCGCGGCCATCATCGCCGGAGGATGCGACGGGGTGCCTGAACCGCCTCCGAGCCGCGGTGTCGGCCGCCGTTCAGCCGGCTACTTCTGCATCGCGTTCACTTCGCACTGGGCGTAGTCCGCGCTCGCCTTCACGTAGGCATTGAGCTTCTGCAGGTAGGCCTCGGCGATCGGCCGGAAGGCCTGCGCCTGCAGGTTATAGGCCTTGATCGCGTCGTTGTAGCTGTAGGCCTCCCAGCCCGGGCAGCCTTCCTTGGCGTCGAGGCAGGCGGGCTTCGGCGGCAGCTCCGGCTTGGCCGGGCGCGCGGAGGCCGGCGGCGGCGCGGGCGGCGTGCAGGCCGCGGCTGCCGGCGCGGCGGCGGCCGGCGGCGGCGCGGCGGGCGCCGCCTTGGCGGCCGGCTTCGCGGCCTGGGTCGCGGGGGGCGTCGCGAAGGCGAGGGTCGGCGCGAGCAAGCCCGCGATCAGGAGAGGCGTGCCGCGCATGGCGTCTCGAAAGCTCCGCTGGGCCCGGGGCCGCCGGCGGCGGAGGACCGGGAGCGGGTTCTGCGGCATCAGGCCGACGGCGACAAGGGCTCCCGGACGGGCTCCCGGACGGGCTCCCGGATAGGCTCCCGGCGGGCCGCCTGGGCCGGTCGCCTGCCCGTTGCCGGGGCCTTCGGGCCGCGCACGAGCGCAACGAGCAGGAGCGACAGGCCGACGGCCAGCACCCACCAGGCCGGCCGGATCGGCCCGGAGAAGTCCAGGTTGGCGGCGAGGACGAGGTTGGCCGGCACACCGCTGGCGAGGCCGTACCACGCGGCCTCCAGGCCGGCGGTCGCGAGCCCGGCGACGATCGCCAGGAAGAGGAGCGACCAGGGCCGCTCCGGCCACTGGAAGCGCCGCATCACCCGCCAGCCCATCAGCAGCAGGAACAGGCCCGCCGAGAAGACCGGGTCGGTGACATCGATCTTCGACTGCAGGAAGTAGTGGACCAGGGCCGCCACGGCGATCGTGTAGGTGAGGCGGTGCAGGCGATTCCAGTTCGGGCCGAGGTTGCGGATCGCCGCGTCCGTGGAGGTCAACCCTAAAGCGATCAGGCCGATCAGGGCCACGAAGCCGATCGTCAGGTAGAGCCGGAGCGCGATCTCGGAGATCACCTTGGTGAGGATCAGGTTCTGGTCAACGGCGTAGAGGGTCAGATGGGCCACCGCGTAGGCCATCACGGTGACGCCGAGCATGCGCCGCACGACGAGGACCTTCGGCCAGTCCGCGAGGCGGCGCAGCGGCGAGATCGCCAGCGAGAAGAGCAGGAAGCGCACCGCCCACTCGCCGGTGGCGTGGATCAGCGCGGTGATCGGCTTCGCCCCGAGGGCGTCGAGCCGGTAGGCGGCCGCGAGGTAGAGCGCGGGCGCGACGCAGCACGCGAACACCGCGAGCTTCAGCCAGGAGAGGCGGCCGGCCCGGTCGAGCCAGGGGAGGGGGATGCCGAGGGCGGCGGCCGAGCGATCGATCATGGGTCCGAACGGAAGCTTCGCGGTGGACGACGGCGCCGCGCCGATGGCCCGGGCCACCGGCGGGAACGGCTGCCCGGGCCATCGGTGCCGTCACGAGTCGGTTCGCCGCGGGCGTTCGCGGGTTACAGGGCGGCGTTGACCTGTGTTGTGGTTGACCGCGCCGTTCCCGCGGCGAGATAGCGAGACGACGGACGTTGGAGGGATCCCATGCAGTATCGCACGCTCGGCCGCTCGGGCCTCAAGGTCTCGCCGATCTGCCTCGGCACGATGATGTTCGGCGGCCCCACCGACGAGGCCACGGCCGGCCGCGTCGTCGCCAGCGCCCGGGAGGCCGGGATCAACTTCATCGACACGGCCAACGTCTACACGGAGGGCCGCTCGGAGGAGATCACCGGCCGGGCGATCCGGGCCGAGCGCGACGCCTGGGTCCTGGCCACCAAGGTCGCCAACCCGACCGGGCCGGGCGTCAACGACCGCGGCCTCTCGCGGGTCCACGTGATGAAGGCCGCCGAGGACAGCCTGCGCCGCCTCGGCACGGATTTCATCGATATCTACTACCTCCACAAGGAGGACCACGACACGCCGCTGGCCGAGACGGTCCGGGCGATCGCCGACCTCGTGCGGGCGGGCAAGATCCGCCATTTCGGCGTCTCGAATCACCGCTCCTGGCGGGTCGCCGAGATCTGCCGGCTCTGCGACGAGGCCGGGATCGACCGGCCGGTGGTGAGCCAGCCCTACTACAACGCCTTCAACCGGATGCCCGAGACCGAGCACCTGCCGGCCTGCGCGCATTTCGGGCTCGGCGTGGTGCCGTACTCGCCGCTCGCGCGCGGCGTGCTCACCGGCAAGTACGACCCCGACGCGCCGCCGCCGGCCGAGTCGCGCGCCGGCCGCCAGGACGCCCGGATGATGCAGACCGAGTGGCGCCCGGAATCCCTGCGCATCGCCCGGACCCTGAGGGAGCACGCCGAGGCCCGCGGCATCACGGCCGGCCAGTTCGCCACCGCCTGGGTGCTGAACAACCGCCTCGTCACCGGCGTCATCGCCGGGCCGCGGACGGAGGCGCAGTGGCAGGAATATCTCGGCGCCCTCGACTACGCCTTCACCCCGGAGGACGAGGCGCTGGTCGACGGGTTCGTGGCCGCGGGGCATCCGACGACGCCGGGCTACAACGATCCGGCCTATCCGCTGGAGGGGCGGGTGCCGCGCAGCGGCTGAGCAAAGGCGATCTCCGACCGAACCCCTCATCCTGAGGTGGCCGCGAAGCGCGACATCGAAGGATGAGGCGGAGCTGGGGACGAGCGGGCTCGCGCGGCGCGGCGGATCCACCTTGCGCTCCGGGCCGAGGGCCGCTATCTAGCTCTCAACAGTTCTGATGGCAGTCGAGAGGCTGCGGTTCGGGAGTGGGCCCCACCGGGTCCGCTCTTTTTTTTCGCCGCACATCCTCTCGCCGCACGAGGCCCCACGCCGCGGACGGCCAGGCAGAACGCCGCGAAGGTTGCGCGCTGAACACCCATGTCGTCCGAGATTGAAGCGGATCTGTCCGAGAAGCGCCTCGTCCGCGAGGCCGGAGTCGCCGCGCGCGTCGCGCAGGCGATCGAGGGGCCGCTCGCGGGCCTCGGCTTCCGGCTGGTCCGGGTGCGGATGTCCAACGTCAACGGCTGCACCGTGCAGATCATGGCGGAGCGGCCGGACGGCACCTTCACGATCGACGATTGCGAGGCGGTGAGCCGCGCGATCTCGCCGATCCTCGACGTCGACGACCCGGTGGGCGGCGCCTACAACCTCGAAGTGTCCTCGCCGGGGATCGACCGGCCGCTGGTGCGGGTCTCGGACTTCGCCCGCTGGGCCGGCTACGAGGCCAAGGTCGAGCTGAGCCCGCCGCTGGACGGGCGCAAGCGCTTCCGCGGCATCCTCGGCGCGCCGGACCCGACGGGCGCGACCGTCCCGATCGACCTGCCCGACGTGAAGGAAGGGCTGCCGAGCCGCATCGACCTACCGCTGAAGGACCTCGCCGAGGCCCATCTCGTCCTCACCGACGAGCTGATCCGCGAGTCGCTGCGCCGCGGCGGGCCGCCCGCCACGGACGAGGCCGACGAGGCCGAGGACGAGGAGGACGCCGCGGAGAGCGCGCCGCCGGCGCGCGCGCCCTTCCAGCCGAAGGGCCCCCGCAAGGCCAGCCCCGCGGCCAAGCCCCAGAAACAGGCCCGGACCGGCCCGAAGAAGCCGGTCGTGACCAAGGCGTCCCGGCTCAAGGACCGCGACTCCCTGCACTGAGACCCCCGCGCCGGCCGCCCGGCGGCCGGCCCGAAGATTTGACGGAAGAGAAGGACCGACACCGATGGCCGTCGTCAGCGCCAACAGGCTCGAACTCCTCCAGATCGCCGACGCGGTCGCCCGCGAGAAGGTGATCGACCGCTCCATCGTGATCGACGCGATGGAGGAGGCGATCGCCAAGGCCGCCCGCTCGCGCTACGGCGCCGAGACCGACGTTCACGCCGAGATCGACCCGAAGACCGGGGCGCTGCGCCTCTCGCGCCACCTCCTGGTCGTCGATCAGGTGGAGAACGACGCCCGCGAGATCACCCTCGACCAGGCCCGCCGCTACAACCCGGGCGCGCTGGTCGGCGACGTCATCTCCGACACCCTGCCGCCCTTCGATTTCGGCCGCGTGGCCGCGCAGTCGGCCAAGCAGGTCATCGTCCAGAAGGTGCGCGACGCTGAGCGCGCCCGCCAGTTCGACGAGTACAAGGACCGCATCGGCGAGATCCTCAACGGCATCGTGAAGCGGGTCGAGTACGGCAACGTCATCGTGGATCTCGGCCGCGGCGAGGGCATCGTGCGCCGGGACGAGATGATCCCGCGCGAGACCTTCCGGCCGGGCGACCGCATCCGCTCCTACCTGTTCGACGTGCGCTCGGAAGTGCGCGGCCCGCAGATCTTCCTGTCGCGCTCGCACCCGCAGTTCATGGCCAAGCTGTTCGGCCAGGAAGTGCCGGAGATCTACGACGGCATCGTCGAGGTGAAGGCGGTGGCCCGCGATCCGGGCTCGCGCGCCAAGATCGCGGTGATCTCGCGCGACGGCAGCATCGATCCCGTGGGCGCCTGCGTGGGTATGCGGGGATCTCGCGTGCAGGCCGTCGTCGGCGAGCTGCAGGGTGAGAAGATCGACATCATCCCGTGGTCCGAGGACGAGGCGACCTTCATCGTCAACGCCCTCCAGCCCGCCGAGGTGGTGAAGGTGGTGCTCGACGAGGAGGCCGACCGCATCGAGGTGGTGGTGCCGGACGACCAGCTGTCGCTGGCGATCGGCCGCCGCGGCCAGAACGTGCGCCTCGCCTCGCAGCTCACCGGCTGGGACATCGACATCCTGACCGAGGCCGAGGAATCGGAGCGCCGCCAGAAGGAGTTCGCCGAGCGGACCCAGGTGTTCATGGAGGCGCTCGACGTCGACGAGACCGTCGGCCAGCTGCTCGCCGCGGAAGGCTTCCGCAACGTCGAGGAGATCGCCTACGTCGACATCCAGGAGCTCTCCGGCATCCAGGGGCTCGACGAGGAGACCGGCACGGAGATCCAGGCCCGGGCCCAGGACCACCTCGCCCGGATCGAGCAGGCGCACGACGCCCGCCGCACCGAGCTCGGCGTCGCCGACGAGCTGCGCGAGATCGAGGGCATCACCACGCCCATGATGGTCGCCCTCGGCGAGAACGACGTGAAGACCGTCGAGGATCTGGCGGGCTGCGCCACCGACGACCTCGTCGGCTACACGGAGGGCCGCGGTCCCGAGGCCGTGCGCCACGCCGGCTACCTCGACGGGTTCGACCTGTCCCGCGCCGAGGCCGAGGCGCTGATCATGGCCGCCCGCCTGAAGGCCGGCTGGATCGAGGCCCTGCCGGAGCCGGAGGCCGAGGAGGGTGCCGAGGCGGCCGAGGGCGACGAGGCCGCCCCCGCGCAGGCCGAGGCCTGAGGCAGGCGCCGGCGGCGGAGGCGCGATGGTCGCGGTCGACACGACCCTGCCCGAGGACGGGCTGGATGCCGGGGGGCTCGATGCCGGCCCCGGCCGCCGCTCGCCCGAGCGGACCTGCATCGTCACGCGCGTCGTCCAGGCGCCGGACGCGATGATCCGGTTCGTGCGCGGGCCGGACGGTAGCGTCGTGCCCGACCTGCGCGCCAAGCTTCCGGGCCGCGGCGCCTGGATCAGCGCCCGGCGCGAGGCTGTCGCGACCGCGGTGCGGAAGAACCTGTTCTCGCGGGCGTTCAAGGGGCCGACCCCGGCCGCCCCCGACCTGCCGGACCGGATCGCCGCCGGGCTGCGGGACGACCTGCGACAGGCCATCGCCATGGCCAACAAGGCGGGCTGCGTGGTCGCGGGCTTCTCGAAGGTCGAGGCCGCGATCGGCGGGCAGCCGGGCGCCATTGCGGTGATTCATGCCGCCGAGGCGAGCCCGGACGGCCGGCGGAAGATCGCGTCGGCCTTGCACAGGCGCCACGGCGGGGCCATGTCAAGGATCCCGATCATCGATGACCTGTCCGAGGACGAATTGGACATGGCCTTAGGTCGGGATCATGTGATACACGCTGCGCTCGTCGCAGGAGCCGGAGCCGCCGGCTGCCTGTCGCGTTGGCGTCGGCTACGCTCCTTCGAGGGCGCCGCCGCGGCGACCGGGGAGCCCGATCCAGCCCGAATCGGCGGGATCGACGAAGCCTCACGTTGACGACGCAGGACTATTTTGACCGGCGCCACCGGGTGTCGGTTCACGGGACGATGGAAACCCTCAGGGTTCAGGCTGAATGAGCGATACGAATAACCCGGGCGACAAGACTCTGAACCGGACTTCCCCGAAGCCGCTCGGCCTCAAGCGGCCGATCGAGGCGGGCACCGTGCGTCAGAGCTTCTCCCATGGCCGCTCCAAGCAGGTCGTGGTCGAGACGGTGAAGCGCCGCGTCATCGGTGCGGCGCCGGCCGCCCCTGCCCGTGAACCCGCGCCCGCCCCGCGCCCGGCGGCCCCCGCGCCGACGGCGCCGGCCCCGCGTCCGGCGCAGCGCGCCGCTTCGGGGGTCGTCCTGCGCACCCTGAGCGAGCAGGAGAGTGCGGCCCGCGCCGCCGCCCTCGCCGACGCGCAGCGCCGCGAGGCCGAGGCCCGCCGCAAGGTGGAGGCCGAGGCCGAGGCGCGCCGTCGCGAGGCCGAGGAGCAGGCCCGCCGCGAGCGCGAGGCCGCCGAGGCCCGCCGTCGCGAGGACGAGGAGCGCAAGGCCGCGGCTGCGGCCGCCGCTGCGGCGGCGGCTGACGCTGCCAA
>NZ_JBKFAL010000037.1:0-39356 GCF_053345625.1 Methylobacterium sp. D53M | reverse complement strand
GAGATAGTAGGCGCCGTCGACGAGGCGGCGGGCGAGGCGGTGAGCCTCGGCCGTGTCGGGCTTCGGCAGGGCGGCCGCCTCCCCCTCCCCGCCGGCCCCGCCACGTCCGGCGCGGCGGCGCGCGAGGGCGTGCAGGAGCGGGTTGATGCCGGCGCGGGCGAGGTGGGGATGGGCGGCGAGGTAGGCGGCGGAGTCGAAGTCGGGGCGCGGGTCGCGGCCCGCGCGCCAGCCGTGGACGAGGTAGTCGCGCACCGGGTCGGCCGCGATCCCGTACCAGCTCGCGTAGAACGCCGTGTCGAAGTGCGGGGCCAGGGCGGCGACCTGCGCGTCCGCGGTGACGAGATCGTCCGCCGCCGGCAGGCCGCGGCGGGCCGCCAGCCGGATCAGCGGGTTGCCGCTCGCGCGGATCGGGCCGGAGCGCGCCCAGCGATGGTACAGGCCGCGGATCTGCTTCAACGCGCGGCGCCCGCTCTGTCGCGCGACGGCCGCCGATCGCCGTCGGAGGGCGTGCCGGAGTCGGCGCTGGGTTCGAGGCCTGGAGCTCGGGTGAGCATGTGTTCGCGCGGGCTGGATCGAAGGCGTCTCGGCGCGCCGGGCAGGGTGCCGCGCCGACGGCCCATCGCCCTAACGGAACGCGCGCGCGGGGTAAACAACCGCGCGCCCTGCCCGACGTCCCGCGCGACCCGCCGGCGCGGTCAGATCAGGTCGGACCGCCACGTCACGTTCTCCCGCACGATCCGCGCGGGGTTGCCGGCGGCCACGCAATGGGGCGGAACCGTCCCGGTGACGACGGCGTGCGCGCCGACGATCGCGTTGTCGCCGATGACCGTGCCCTTGAGCAGCGTGGCCTGATTGGCGATCCAGACGTGGTTGCCGACCCGCACGGGCTTGGCCGGGTTCAGCCGCGCGCCGGTGTCCCGGGTGACGATGGAGTGGAAGTCGCTCGTCGTCATCCAGACGCCCGACGCGATCGAGCAGTCCGTGCCGATCTCGATCGCCTTTCCCTCGACGGGGTTGAGATGGACGAGCCCGGTGAAGCCGGTCCGGTCGCCGATGCGCAGCACCGAGCCGGGGCCGATATAGATGTTGGCCATCGACAGCCGCACGTCCTCGCCGACATCGAATCGGCAATTCGACTCGATGACGATGTGCATGTCCTTGTCGGACACGCAGCCCCTGCCTATGCGGATGTAGTTGTTGTCGCCGTTGACGTAGATTTTTCCCGCTTGGCTGTGCTGATCCCGCGAATCAATGTCGATGACATTATTCTCCCCTTTGTCGAAGATATTCAAAGACATAATTCGCTCTGCGGGATCTATGAACGCCCCTGGGTGCGGCGCGGCCGACGCCCCGGAGCGGACGGCCGCACATCGAACCCGCGGAAGGAAGCTCGCCTTCTGACATGACGATTACGGTATCGGCGTGCCGAGATCGGGATCTGTCGACATTCGGCGGTCGCGCCGACGCCTCCGAGCCGGCATCGGCGTTTCAGGAATGTCTCTAAGCCATCGGGCGCTGTCCTCACAACTCGCGCGGGGATCGGGCGCCCGTGGCCGGGCGCGGTCGGCGCGCCTCTCCGCGGCTGTTGACGCCGGGAGGCACCTGTGAGGTATGCCGTCAGCCAGCGAAAACATGGGATGAGGCCGTCCGGTGGCTGAGGACAACACCCTGACGAAGGCCCTGGTGGACGTTCGGGCGCGCAGGGCCGCGCTGCAGAGCGACTACGACCGGATCGCGGCCGAGCTGACCAAGCTCCGGGCGGCGGAGGCGGCGCTGACCTCCATCGTCGAGGGGATCCCGCTGGACGCCTCCGGTCTCCACGCGCCCGAGGGACCGCGGGCCGCCGCGGCCGACCGCGCCGCGCCCGCCTCCGGCGGACGGCGGGGCGCCCGCGGTCCCCGGGCCAACTCGGCCAAGGGGCGGCTGAAGGCGCTGCTCGGCTCGGCCGGCCCGCAGGGCCTGTCGCACGCCGAGATCGTGGAGCGGCTGCCCGACGTCGCGCCCAACACCCTCAACACCTATCTCAGCATGCTGGTGACCGGCGGCGAGGCGATCCGGAACGGCGACTTCTTCACCGCCGCCGCGGCGCCCGACGGGGCCGAGGACGGGGACGTCGAGGTCGAGGTCGAGGCGGATCCGGACACGGACGAAGAGGTCCGGCACGACGCCGCCGCGGAGTGATCCCGGCGCCCGGCTCGGACAGGGCCGTCCGATACGGTCCCGCACCCGGCACGCCTCCGGGTCAGGCGGCCGCCGACATCCGCCGGATGATCGGCAGCATCAGCGCGCTCGGCGCGGCGGCCGGCACGGGGAAGATCGTAGCGGTCTGGTCCGTCTTCACCCGGGGCAGCCGCTCGATCACGGTGCGCAGGTTCGGGAGCGTGCGCGCCAGGGTCGCGGCGAGGGTCTCGCCGGCGATCTTGGCCATCACGTATTCCAGGGTGTCGCGGGGCGCCTCGTCGATGGCGCTGGTCGACGGGTAGAAGGCCGCCACGGCGTCGCCGCGCTCCAGGCAGAACTGGCTCAGCTCGTAGAAGGCGGTGTTGTAGACGCGCATCATCTCGTCCAGGCAGGCCGGCTCGAAGGGGGCGCGCTTCTGGCGGAAGATGCGGGGCGTCGCGAAATGGTAGAGCTGCGACGGGCGCATCGCCAGCGCCGCGAGCTGCGCGGCGGCCGGCTCGGCGGCGTCGTAGCGGAGGACTTGGCAGCGGCCGCCGGCGTCGCGGATCTCCCGGGCGATCGCCTCCGCCTCGTCGGCGCCGGACGCGTAGGTGATGCAGACCGCCCCGCCGCCGGCGGCGATCAGCTTGGCGGTCGCGGCGCCGAGGCCCCGCGACCCGCCGACGATCAGCGCCGACACCGCCGCGAAGGCGTCCGGCTCCACCAGCGCCGCGAGGTCCCGCAGGCTCTCCTGCTCCACCGGCCGCGGGCGGACGAAGCCCTCGACCCGGGCGACGAGGCCGGGGCCGACGGCGTCCAGCGTCACCGATTGCAGCATCGGCTGGAACCGCTTCACCGCGTAGCCGAGGCTCGAGCCGGTGCCGCCCTCTGTGACGGTCACGTCGATCTTCGAGAGGATCGAGTGGAGGCCGGGGACGAACATGCCGACGAGGGTCGAGAGGCCGCCCAGGGCCGCGACCCGGCCCGGGCCGAGGGCGCGGGCGAGGCGCGGCGCCAGCGCGGCGATCGCCGCCGGGTCCGGCAGCGCGAAAGCCCCGGCGAGGCCCGGCAGCGCCGCCGGATCGCGGGCGACCGGCTCCGCGGGGATCGCGGTCGGCGCCGCCTCGACCGGTCGGGCCGGTGCCCGATCCGCCGCGAAGGTCGCCTGGATCGTCAGGGTGCGGACGCCGTCCACCGCCAGGGACAGGCGCAGCTGCCGCGCGTCCGCCTCGTGGACCGTCAGGACGGTGCGGTCACCGACCAGCACGAACCGCTCGAACCGCATCTGCAGCGTCGCGAGCCGGTCGAGGGGATGGGCGTCCGCGCAGGCATCGAGGGCCCAGAGGGCGGCATGGACGCCGTGGACGGCGCGCTCGCCGGCGAGCGTCCGCCGGGCCATCCGCGCGTCCATGTGCATCGGGTTCACGTCGCCGGTCGCCCGCGCGAAGGCGGCCTGATGGGCCTCGGTCCAGGTCCGCGTCGTCGCGGCGGCCTCGTCCGAACCGGATCCGTTCATCGCGCAGCTCCTCCTCGGCCGGCCCCCGCCCGGTCCACGCCCCGGCCGGGCTGGCCGGCCGCCGGATGCCCGGCCCCTTGCTTTATGGCACGCGATCTCGCAAGAGGGCGGCGCTCGCACGCACGGAAAGGGGCCGGTCGATCGCCGGAGGGCAGGCATCCGCAGGGTGTCGCAGGGACCGGTATCGAGGATGACCACGGCTCGCGCCCTGTCGATCGGTTTCGTCGGAAACGTCGTCACCAACCCGTTCGGGAAGGTGGCGGGCCGCCTCGCGGATCTCGCCACGGTCTCGTGCGAGCATCTCCCCATCGGGCAGATCGAGCAGGTGCTGGCGGGGCCCGCCGCCGCCGACGTCCTGATCGTGCATCTCGACCACCGCTGGTTCTTCGACGTCGCCCCGGACGAGGCGGCCGTGGACCGCGCGCGCGGCCTCGCCGAGCTGGTCTCGGCGCGTCTCGCCCGGGCGCCGGGGACGATCATCCTCAACACCGTGCCGTTCGTGCCGGTCTCGTCCGTCGAGAGCGACCTCCACGACCAGCTTCAGGCGCTGGCGCGGGTGAACGCGGTGCTGTTCGACCTCGCCCGGGCGCAGGAGCGGGTCAGCGTCGTCGACGCCGCCGGCGCGCTGGCGCTGCTCGGCTTCGCCAACGCCTTCCGCGAGCGCAACCGGTACATGTACCAGATGCCCTACGCGCCGGCCGCCGTGGACGCGCTCAGCGAGCGCTACGCCGACGCCGTCGCGGCGCGGCTGCGGGCGCGACGCAAGGTGGTGGTGGTCGACGCCGACAACACCCTCTGGGGCGGCGTCGTCGGCGAGGACGGCGTGGAGAACTTGGAGGTCGACAGCGACTATCCGGGGATCGTCCACACGCAGCTCCAGCGCCAGCTCCTGCGCCTGAAGGGCCTCGGGATCCTGCTCTGCGCGGTGACCAAGAACAACGAGGAGGATTTCCGCGCGGTCTTCGCCCAGCGCGCGATGCCGCTTCGCCTCGACGATTTCGTGGCCTACCGCAGCAACTGGACGGAGAAGAGCGAGAACATCCGCGACCTCGCCGCGGCCCTGAACCTCGGCCTCGACAGCTTCATCTTCCTCGACGACAACCCGTTCGAGATCGAGGAGGTCCGCGCCCGGCTCCCCGGGGTCGAGTGCCACCTGTTCGACCGGACGCGCCCCGAGCAGGCGCTCACCCTCCTCGACGGCATCGCGTCGCTGCGCGCCCGGAACGTCACCGCCGAGGACCTGGCCAAGACCGAGCAGTACCGCGGCGAGGCCCAGCGCCAGGAGCTGCAGCGCTCCGCCGCCTCGATGGACGAGTACCTCGCCTCCCTCGAGATCCGGGTGCACGTCGCCCGCAACAACCCGGGCTCCCTGCGGCGGGTCACGCAGCTGATCAACAAGACCAACCAGTTCAACCTGACGACGCGGCGCTACACCGAGGACGAGGTCGCCACCGCCATGCGGGAGGGCGGCGTCTACGCGGCCCGGGTGGTCGACCGGTTCGGCGACATGGGCATCGTCGGGGTCGCCATCGTCCGGGGCGGCGAACTCGAGACGTTCCTGATGAGCTGCCGGGCGCTCGGACGCCGCATCGAGGCCCAAATTCTGCGCCACGTCTGCCAGCAGGAGGGCGATCGGGACCTGAGGGCCCAGTATCGCCCGAGCGCGAAGAACCGGATGGTCGAGAGCTTCCTCGACGACAACGGCTTCGAACCCTTGAGCGCTGGCCCCGAGGGCAAGACGTACCGACTGACACGAGGACCGGATGACACCCCCTACATCCACATCGTCGCGGAGTGACCGCGGCGCCGTCGAGGCGGCTGCCCGCGCGACCTTCGCGCGGCTCGTCGAGACCTGGGGGCGCCCGGACCTGGAGAATCCCGGGCCCGACGACGACGTCTACGAGCGGCTCGATTCCTTCGCGGTGGTCGAGCTCCTCCTCGAGACAGAATCCGAGATCGAGCGGACGGTCGGCCGCTACGTGCCGCTCGCCAACGAGAGCATCCTCGACAGCACGAAGTCGCCGCTCCGCCGCTTCCAGGGCTGGATCGACTACGTCGCCGAGACGGTCGAGCATGGCTGACCTGCGGTTCTCGCGCGCGACCCTCGCGGGGCTCGTCACCACGGTCGGCGCGCGCGTCCAGGCCTTCGACGACGAGGCGGCCGGCCTCGGGCTCGCCCCCGAGGAGGCGGAGCGCCTCAAGCGGGCCATGGGCTTCGCGACCCGGCACGTCGTCGCCGATCCCGCCACCACGACGGCGGATCTCTGCCTGCACTCGGCGCGCCACCTCCTGCGCGGCCTCGACCTGCAGCCCGACGCCGTCGACGGGCTGATCCTGGTCACCCAGACGCCGGATTACAGCTCCCCGTCGACCGCGATCGGGATGCAGCACCGCCTCGGCATGCGGACCGACACGCTCTGCTTCGACATCCGCCTCGGCTGCAGCGGCTTCGTCTACGGCTTGTCGGTCGCCTACAGCCTGGTCGAATCCGGCCTCGAGCGCGTCCTCCTCTGCGTCGGCGACGTCGCGAGCCGCATGGTCGCGACCGGGGACCGGTCGATCACGCCGATCATGGGCGACGCCGGCGCCGCGGTGCTGATCGAGCGGCGCGCGAGCGAGAGCTTCTTCCAGCTCCACAGCGACGGCTCGGGCGAGAAGGCCCTGTTCATCCCGCACAGCGGCCTCCGGGCCGACGCCGAGGATGCGGGCAAGCCCGGCACCATGCACATGGACGGGGCGCAGGTCTTCAACTTCACCCTCAAGCGCGTCCCGCCGCTGATCGAGGGCATCCTGGCCTTCTCGGACACGCGCGCCGAGGACGTCGATTTCCTGGTCCTGCACCAGCCGAACAAGTACATCCTCAAGAACCTCCAGCGCCGCCTGGGGCTCGACGACAGCAAGCTCCCGACCGGCACCCAGTCGGTCTACGGCAACCAGAACTCGGCCTCGATCCCCGGCACGATCTCGGGCTTCCTCGCGGAAGCCTATGCGGGCCGGCGGGTGCACTCGCTGCTCGCCGGCTTCGGGGTCGGCCTGAGCTGGGGAGCCTGCACGATCACCACCGACCGGATCTTCGCGCCCCCGGTCCTGACCTACGAGGAGACCACCCGATGACCGAGGGCGCATTCCTGGACGAACTCGGCACGATCCTCGACCAGCCGGGGCCGCTCGCCCGCGGGCAGAGCCTCGGGGAGATCGAGACCTTCGACTCGCTCGGCATCCTCAACATCATGGCGCTCTACGACACGCTGGGCCTCGAGGTGGATCCGCAGCGGATCGCCGGGGCGGCGACCACCGACGACCTGATCGCGCTGGCCGGCGCGAAGCTGCAGGCCTGAGCGCGATGTCGGAGCCGATGTCGGAGCCGGGACGGCACGTCCTCGTCGTCGGGGCCAGCAGCGGCATCGGCCGCGCCGTCGCCGAGCGCCTCCGCGCGGGCGGGGCGCGGATCACCGCCCTCGCCCGGCGGGCGGACCGGCTCGCCGAGCTGGAGGCCCTCGGCTGCGCCGCCGTCGCGGCCGACGTCACCGACCTTCCGGCGATCGGCGGCGTGCTGCAGGCGGCGGTGGCCGAGCGGGGGCTCCTGACCGGGCTCGTGTACTGCGCGGGCGTCCAGGTCATCAAGCCGATGCGCAGCCTCGGCGTGGAGGAGGTCGAGCGCCTCTATCGCACCAACCTCGTCGCGCCGACCCTGTTCGCCGCCGCCTTCGGCAGCGCCCGCGTCTCGACACGGGACGCGGTGTTCTGCGCGGTCTCGTCCGTCGCGGCGCAGAGGCCCGAGCCGGCGATCGTGCCCTACGCCGCCTCCAAGGCGGGCCTCGACGCCCTGATCAAGGGGCTCGCCCGGGAACTCGCCCCCCGGCGCGCGGTCGGTGTCGCCCCCGGCTGGCTCGACACCGAGATGACCCAGGCCCATGCCCGCCTGTACGGCGCGGAGTTCAAGGAGGCGCTGGAGAAGCGCAGCCCCGCGGGCGCCGCGACCGTCGAGTCCGTGGTCGACGCCATCGCGTTCCTGATGTCGCCGCAGGCCCGGCACGTCACCGGCGAGATCCTGCGGGTCGACGGCGGGGCCGTGCTGTGACCGGGACGGCGCAGCGGCTCGCGCTGATCGGCGGCGGCGGCTTCTCCAAGGAGATCGCCGAGATCGCCCGCGCCCTCGGCCACACGGTCGAGGATACCTACTCGACCGCTCCGGAGGTCCAGGTCGGCCGCTACCGCGGCTATCTCGACGCGCTGCTCGCCGACCGGGCGGAGTATGACGGCGTCGTCCTGGCGGTCGGCGGCGTGAGCCGGCGCGCGATCCGGGCGCGGGCCGAGCTGATCGCGTGGCTCGACCGCCACGGCCTCCCCTGCCCCGCCCTCGTCTCGCCCCGCGCGATCGTGAGCCCGGACGTCGCAATCGGCGACGGCGCCTTCGTGGCGCACGGCGTGATCGTCAACGCCGACGCCCGGCTCGGGCGCTTCTGCGTGCTGAACTCGGCGGCCATCGTCGGCCACGACACGGTCGTCGGCGACAACACCACGATCTCACCGGGCGCCTTCGTCGGCGGCCGCTGCGCGATCGGTGCCGACAGCCTCGTCGGGCCGCTCGCCAAGGTTCTTCAGGGCCTCACCCTCGGGCAGGGCGTCACGGTCGGCATGGGCTGCAACGTGCTGCGCGCCCTGCCCGACAACGCGACGATCTGGCCCCGGGCGGACATCGTCGCCCCGGCGCCGAAACCGGCCTGATCGGCCTCAGCTCCGCCCGATTGCTACGTCATTTCAGTCTTCCCGAATTCGATGTGTCCAGATGGTCGGCCTCGCGTCCGAACATCGCGAGGAGGTTCCATGAGCGCTGAGCCGCGATCGTTCGATCAGCCGATCTACGTGACCCGTCCGATGCTGCCCGAACTCGCGGTCTTCACGAAGCATCTGGAGGCGATCTGGCAGTGTGCCGTTCTCTCGAACGGCGGGCCGCAGCACGTGGAGCTGGAGAAGCGGCTCCACGCGCACCTGGGCGACGGCCACATCGCGCTGTTCAACAACGGCACCAACGCCCTGATGACGGCGGTCAAGGCCCTCGATCTCTCGGGCGAGGTCATCACAACACCTTTCACCTTCGCGGCGACCCCGCACGTGCTCGCCTGGCACGGCATCCGGCCGGTCTTCGCCGACATCGAGGAGCACTCGATGACTCTCGATCCGGCCCGGATCGAGGCCGCGATCACGGAGCGCACCACCGGAATCCTCGCGGTTCACGTCTACGGCAACCCGTGCGACGTCGAGGCGATCGAGCGGATCGCGCGCAAGCACCGCCTCAAGGTGCTGTACGACGGCGCCCACGCCTTCGGGACCCGGGTCAACGGCCGGCCCATCGCGAGCTACGGCGACGCGACCATGTTCAGCTTTCACGCCACGAAGCTCTTCCACACCGCGGAGGGTGGGGCCGTGGTCACCAACGACGGCGACGTGAAGCGGCGGATGGAGCTGCTGAAGAATTTCGGAATCGCCGACGAGGTGACCGTCAAGGCTGTCGGCATCAACAGCAAGATGAACGAGATCCAGGCCGCCATGGGCCTGTGCCTGGTCGATGCGGTCGCGGCCGAGAAGGCGAAGCGGCTCGACCTCGCGCATGTGTACCGGGATCACCTCGGCGGTGTGCCCGGCATCACCGCCTCGCGGCCGCTCGACCTCGATACCGACAGCCTGCAGTATTACTGCCTTCGGATCGACCGGGCCGTCGCCGGCGTGAGCCGTGACGAGGTCTACGACCGCCTCAAGCACTACAATGTCTTCGCGCGCCGCTATTTCTATCCGCTGTGCAGCCAGTACGAGCCGTACCGTCTCTTTCCCGACAGTGCGATCGACAATCTGCCGGTCGCCAACAGAGTCGGCGACCAAGTCCTCTGCCTGCCCTTCTACGGCGAGCTCGGGACCGCCAACGCGGAGCGGATCTGCCAGATCCTCCGTCACATCGTGATGGACGGCGCCGTCGGCGCTGTGCACGCAGCCTGAGATCGGCCCGCGTCCGGACAATGAGTGTTTCTGGATCCGGCCCTTGAGCGCCCGATGCCCGGAGGGGTTGGTATGAGTGCCGTCCTCATCTCCAGTTTGCGCGCGCGCGTCAGCCTGTTTCTCGCGGGGAAACTGGTCGATGCCGAGTATTATCTGAACCGCTATCCTGACGTCCGCGCGGCCGGTGTCGATCCGGTCCGACACTTCGCCGAATGCGGTTATGCCGTCCCCATCCGCGCGGCGAACCCGTCCATGGAGCGGGCCATCATCAGGCTCTCGCCCTTCCTGGCGCTGGCGGCCGTGCTCCTGCCGATCCGGCGCGACGACTGGGTCCAGTGTTTCGTTGCGTATTATCAAGATCTCTGGTGCGGCGACCTGGGTCTGAAGTTCCGCTTCGCCCGCTGGGTTGCGCGTCTCCTGGCGGCCCGGGCTATGGGGTCCGGGCCCGACGCTGCGAATCTGCAGCGGATCGTCGGCACCACGCTCCCGATCGCCCGGATCAGCGACGAGCATCCCTGGCTCACGCTGCGGAGGATGGACCCGCCGGAGACGCATCGATTCAGCTCCCCGCGGGTGTGGGAAGGGCGCGGCGCGCTCGTCGCGCGCGAGGTCACGCTACCCCCGCTCTGGTGCGCGACCGTCCAGAACGCCAGCGTCTTCGGAGCCATGCAGGTCGCGGCGAGCGGTCACTTCGTGAGCTACGAGCCCGCCGCCGATCCGAGTCTGTCCTTCGCGGCCGGACAGCATCGGCACGTCATCGCCTGCTACGCGCCACAGGACAACAAGATCGTGGCGCGCCTGCCCGATGCCGCGACAAGCCGCCTCGACGAGGCGATCCTGCTGGGCGGCCGGTGCAGCAACAACCATTTCCACTTCCTCATCGAGTATCTCTCCCGAGGCTACCTGATTGATCGCCTGGGTCTCCCCGACGACATCCCGCTGGTCATCTCGGACAATCTGTTCCCATCGCAGATGGAGGCCCTCGAGTTATTCTTTCCGGGTCGGAAGTTCGTCGCGGTGTCCAGCCGGGAGCGGCTCGACGTCGGAAAGCTCCACATCCCGTCCCTCATGACGTATCTCCCGGACGCGCTTGAGGTCACCGACTGGAAGAAGGAGGGGCTCCGCTTCGCGAGCCTGGACTGGCTGCGGCGGCGTGCCTACGAGGCCCTGAACCTCGAAGACGACGCACCGTCCCAGCCGTCCCGGATCTTTCTGGCCCGGCGGCGCGGCAGAAACATCGTGAACGCCGACGAGGTCGAGGCTGTCTTCGCGCGGCACGGCTTCGCGATCGTGGATCCGAGCACTCTGTCCTTCATCGAGCAGGTGAGACTATTCGCTGCCGCGACCCATGTCGCCGGTCCCCTGGGCGCCGCGTTCTCGAACACGATCTTCTGCAGGCCCGGGACATCCGTGCTCGGCCTCGGATCACGCTACGCCGTCACCTCGTCCCTGTTCCAGAATCTGGCGGAATTGATGGGCTGCGATTGCATCCATCTCCTGAGCGACAAGCGAAAGCGTGACTTTGTCCGCTTGAGCGCGAACAAGATCTCGCTCCGGCAAGGAAGCTATGCCATCAACGCGCGGCGCCTCGACGGCTTGCTGAGGACGTGGCTCGTGCCAGCCTGAGACGGTTGGTTTCCGCGGAAGGCTAGGTGGCTTCGCCCGCTGTACGGGTCCGGCTCAGCCCGGGTCGTTTGATGCCGGGATGCGTGACCCTCTCCGCGGCGGACCGACGGGCACACGACGTGTCGGCACCGCGGCAGACCGGCCCCGGAGCGTCGCGTGACAAGGGCCTTCGCGCGTGGCAGGACTTGCCGAGATCCGTGCGTTCGTCGCGTTCCAGCCACAGAGACGTATCCACCCCGTATGCACATGCCCATCGACCGGATCCGTGAAGCGCGTCCGCTGGACAGCCGGCGGCGCTCGAATCTGCGGCTGGCTGAGCCGAGCGACGCGGCTTTGATCTACCGGTTGCGCTCCGACAACCGTCTCAGCCGTTTCCTCAACGCGCCACCCACCACGGTGGAAGAGCAGGCAGCGTGGCTCACGCGATACAAGAACGACGAGGCCGCGGGCAGACAGTACTATTTCATCATCGTTTCCGATGGCCAGGATCGCGGCACGGTCCGGATGTACGATTTTCGGATCATCGCCGGATTGAAGTCGTTCTGCTGGGGCAGCTGGATCATCGCCCCCCCTCCGGTCGTCGGCCTGGCAGGTTACTCCGCCCTCGCGATCTACGAACTGGGGTTCGAGCACCTCGGCTTCGAGCATTGTCATTTCGACGTGCGTCGTGAGAATGAGAGCGTGATCAATTTCCACCTCCGTTCGGGCGCGAAAATCGTCGACGAGGGCGAGCAAGATTATTTCTTTCACTTCAGCCGCGAAGCATATGACGTGTTCAGGTCGGCGCACGCGTCGACCATCGAGCGCCACTCCGCCTTGTCACAGGCCTCCTGATCGGAGCGGCGAGCGACTGTGCTGAGCACCCGATCTCAGCTGCACGATGCGCCGCTCGACGTCGAGGATAGATATCTCAGCGATGTTGGAGTGGCTTGCCTTACGGATCGCGCGCCGGATCGTCGACAGTGACTATTATCTGACACGAAATGCCGACGTGGCGGCAGCAGGCGTCGATCCTGTCGCCCATTTCGCGCGGCACTGGTCCGCGGCGCCATTGCGCGCGCCCAACGCGCGCATGGAGGCGCGGATCTACGCGTGGTCGCCCGTGCTCGTCGCCGTTCTGGCGATGCTCGGGCAGAGCCGTCAGGACATCACGGACTGCTTCCGCTACCGCATCAACCAACTCGCGACCCGGCGCGGTTTCGGCCTGCAGCTTCGGCTCGCCCTCGCGCTCGCGCGCTTCCTCGCCGTGCGGTCCGCATCGCACGCACGTCCGAGCGGCGGAGCGGGCACCGGTCTCGGCTCGATCTACCCGGTGGTGCGGATCGGGCGGGATGCGGTGCCCTGGATCGACTGCCGCGGCATCGCGGAAGCCGGCGTGTTCGACTTCACGGATCCAGAGGTCGCCCTGTCCGCGCAGCCGCCGACCGCCCGTCGACTGCGCAGGCCGGAACTCTGGTGCGCGACGATCCGGGACGCGTCGCTCTTCGGCTTCGCTCAGATCGTCTCCCATTCCGCCTTCGTGGTCTACGAGCTGGAGGCGGACCCGGCGTTCCGCTACACGAGCCGCCAGTGCGAGTTCGTCATCACCTGTTTCGGCCCCAAGGGCGACCGGGTCCTGGCCCGTGTCCCGCAGGAGGCGGATCGGGCGATCGATGCGGGCATCCTTCTGATCGGGCGATGCGGTGCGAACTATTTTCACTTCCTGATCGAGTACGCCACGAAGGGTTACATCGTCGACAATGCGTCGATACCGCAGGATGTGCCGCTCATCCTGAGCGACGATCTGTTTCCGCAGGAAATGGACGCCCTGAAGCTGCTCTTCCCGGGCCGCCCATTCACGGTCCGGCAGCACGGGCAGCGGCTGGACGTGAAGACGCTCTACGTTCCGTCCTTGATGACCTTCATTCCGGATACGCCCGACGTCGAGTTCTGGACGGTCGCCGCTGTCAATCACGCGAGCCTCTCCTGGCTGCGTGAGCGAGTGATCGAGGCCGTTCCAGCGCCCAGTACTCCGGCGGTCCGGAAGCTCTATCTCGGGCGATCCGCGGGGCGTAACATCACGAACGCCGCCGAGGTGGAGGCAGTGTTTCGCCGGCACGGTTTCGAGATCGTGAACCCGGGGCAGCTCAGCTTCGCGGAACAGGTCGAGGCTTTCAGGACTGCGCGCTGCATCGCCGGGCCGATCGGCGCCGCCTTCGCCAATCTGGTTTTCGCATCGCCGGGCACCCTCGTCCTGGGACTCGTGTCGCCGTTCGCCGTGCAGTTCTCGACGTTCGCCAGCCTCGCGAGGTTTGCCGGGTGTCGCTACTTGGCCGTCCCCGGTGAGCACGGGGCCTATCGCCCAGGGGCCGAGACGCGGCGCCGCTCGCTCGAGCTGACGCACGGCAATTACCGCATCGATCTCGATTACCTGGATACCGTGCTGCGGACCAATGTTTGAAATCTGGCTGTGCCGGCGCACGTCGTCGCGATTTGATCGACAGGGATGACAGCATGAAGACGCCATGGACCGATCTTGGCCTGCGGTTCGCCGCGCCGGGCTCGGGTCTGCTCCGGACGCACGCCATGCTGCCCACGCCGATCGTGCTGGCGGACCGTGTCCGGGTATATTTCTCGTCCTGCGATGCCGATCTGCGCGGGCGTATCTTCTCCGTTGACCTGAGCTTGGACCATCCGCACCCGGTCATCCATTTCGATCCCGCCCCCGTTCTCGATCTCGGAGCCGCGGGGTGTTTCGACGCAGACGGCGTCAATCCCTGTCATCTCGAACGCGTCGATGATATTTGGCGGCTGTATTACGTCGGCTGGCAGAGGCTGTCGGAGGACGTTCCCTATACCCTCTTGGCCGGCCTCGCGGTGAGCGAAGATCGCGGCAAAACCTTCAGGCGGTGGAAGACGGAGCCTGTCCTTCCGGCGACGCCCGACGAGGGCTACTTCCGGACTGCTCCGTTTGTCCGGCGGGTGGGGGAAGGCTTCCAGATCCTCTATATCGGCGGCAACCGCTTCGTTCGTAGCCCCTCCGGGAAGATGCTCCCGCGTTACGCCATCCGCCGGTCGAGATCCGCGGACGGGATTAACTGGGCGGCCCCGGCGGAGGATGTGCTGCTGCCGGATGAGGCGCGCGGCGAGATCGGCTTCGGCCGTCCGCGCGTCGAGACGCTCCCCGGGCAGGACCCTGTCCTGATGGTCTCGGTTCGAACCGAACAGAGCTACAGGCTGATGATGTGCCCGTGGGACGAGGGCCCGGTCGATCCGTCCCGCCTCGTTCCGGTCATCGATACCGCAGGACAGGCATGGGCGTCCGAGATGACGTGCTTCGGTGCGACCTGCCAAGTCGGCGAGCGGACCCTGCTCTTCTACAACGGCAACGGCTTCGGACGAACTGGGTTCGGTCTGGCCTACCGGGATCCGGCCGCGGCCGAGGACGGATTTCGAAGGATGTGAGCCCGGCCGTGTGTCGGGACAGGCGCTGCCGCGACCTGATCGACAACGGCTTCGGGAGCGGTGCAGGGCCCCCCCGACCTCAATGGCCAGGCCGTACGCGTCGGCGGGGCGATCACCGCCTCCGCGGGGCTCGGGTTAGCCAGGACCTCGGACGATTCGCCTCGCTACAATGCAATTGCGTAGGTGTCGTGCATCACGGCGCTGCCGCCGAACTCCTCCTTCTGGATGAGAAGGCCCTGATTCAGGACGCGGCCGCCCTCCTCGGTCGAGATGCCGAAGTCGAAATAGCGCTTCGTCGGCTGATAGGTCTTGATCAGCGTGCTGAAGAGGAGATCCAGCGCCCCCGCGTCCCGGCCCTGCCGGTTGGACGCGATGTACTGCGCATGCGCGACGTCCGCGGTCTCGAAGATCACGACGCCCCCCACCGTCTCGCCCGCCTGCTCGGCCGTGAACAGTTTGATGTTGTCCGGAAAGCGCCCCGCCAGCATCTCGATCTCCGGCAGGGTGTGAACCGGCGCGACGCCGTGACGCTCCCGGAGCGTCTGCGCGAGGATGTCCCAGAACTCTGGCCAGCGGCTGTCGGTGCGGACGGTGAGGCCGGCCTTCTGCGCCTTGCCGACACCCCGGCGGCGGCGGGACGAGAGTTCGCCGGGCAGCCGGTAGTCGATCGTCGTGGTGACGTCCCTCCGGACCAGCTGGGCGCCGACACGGAACAAACAGTAGAGGTCGGCCTCGGCGGGCCGGCGGTGATAGATCGACGGGACCGGCTTGTAGATCAGCTTCCTGGCGCCGGCCTGCCTGTAATGGTTGAGGCAATCCTCGAACAGCGTCAGGGTGGCGTCGGTCGACAGGCGGCCGGTCAGGAGTCCGCCGAACGTCAGGCCCTGATGGGAATGGATGGTGTCGCCGTCGACATTCGCGGGAAGCGTCGCCACCAGCGTATCGTCGCGGATGATGAGCAGCGAGGCGTCCGTGAAGCGGTCGGCGTGGTAATCCATGAAGCCGCGATCGAACAGGAAATGTCCGTTCAGAGCCGTGCCATTGTGCGCGTTCCAGGCCGAGGTTTGATCCCGGGTGAACCGCCGGACCGTCACGGTCATCGCTAGCGCGCTCGGCAGAAGCGCGTTGCGGCGATCTTGCGCGGCTCTGCTGGATTGCCTTGGTAGATCTTGTCCGGCTCCGTGGATTGCGCGAGGCTCGACGCCATGCTGATGTAGTTGTCGGGCGCGATCGTGACGCCGTGCCCGATGGCGGCGTTGACGCCGAGGAAGCTGTAGGCCCCGATCCGGCAGAAGCCCGAGATCACCACGTGTGAACTCACGAAGACATTGTCCTCGATGACCGAGCGGTGGCCGATGTGGTTGCCGCTCCAGAGTGTGACGTTGTTTCCAATCTCAACGAAGGGTTGGACGACGTTGTGCTCCAGGATAAAGCAGTTCTCGCCGATCGTGACATTGTGCCAGACGAAGGCCTTCGTGCTGACATACGACGTCAACCTGTAGCCCATGGATTTGACCTGCGCGCAGAGATCGGCACGGACGCGGTTGAGCTTCGAATCGCCGATGGCGACGAAGGCGTCGTACTCCTCGGGCGGGTAGGCCTGCTGCACCTGGGCGAGCGGGATCACCGGCAGATCGTGGTGATGCGGCTGCGTGATGTACGCCTCGCCGATCGAGAAAGCCTTCACTTCATGGCCGCTGTCGTGGGTGAAGTACTCATAGGCCATGCTGGCGATTTCGCCGTTGCCGAAGATGATCAGCGGTTTCATCGATTACGCCTTCATGATGAGGAGATCTTCGCGCCGGTTGGCCATGGGGAGATCCGGCGCCTGAGGCATGACGTAGGCGTCCGCGCCGGCGGCCTGCGCCCGCTGGATGAGCGCCGTGAGCACGGCGTCGTCGATCTTGCCGGGGCTCGGCTCATTGTAGCGGACGTCCGGCTCGGAGTCGGTCTGCGTGAAGGCCTTATGAAAGCGCCGGCCGGTCTCGCTCGCGAAGAAGCGGCGCCGCTTCGAGATGTTCGGGATGTCGCCGATCAGGGCACGGCCGCCATCGGCGAGCAGTGCCACGATGCTGTCGAGGAAGGTGAAGGGATTGCCCTCCGCGAACACGTAATGGAAGACGCTGTAGCAGAGGACGATGTCGGCTTGGCCGACCGCATTCCGGACGGCGTCCCGGTTCGCCGGGAACGCGCCGGCGATCTTCGAGGTCACGCCGGCGACGTCGGGCAGTTGCTCGAGCATCTCCGCGCTATCCACGAGGACCAGGCGGTGGTCCCGCTCGCGGCACAGATCAATGAGGCGATGCGGCAGCCCGGCGCATCCGGGCCCGATATCCACGATGGTGGCGCCGGTCCCGAGCAGGGCCGGGAGCTTGGCCGCGATGTCGCGCAGGATCGCCTCCTCGAAGCCGTCGCGATACGTCTCCGGGAAGCCGATCCGCTCGTTGGCGGAGAGGTGCGGATTCTGCGCGAGGGCGCGGAATCCCTCGAACGTGAGGTCGACCTTGGCGAGATCGACGTCGCGGCCGGTCCGGAGGTTCTCCAAGGAACTCGGGCCGTCCTTGGGAGGCCCACCGTCGGCAGCGTTCAGGGGTGACGATGACACGGGGGCCTCCTGTTCCGTTTGGAATCGGCGTCCGAGCCCGGGCGGTCCCGGTCCCGAGACGCTCCAGCTGCCCGAACTGCGCGGCGCGGGGAACCGGCCGCGGATCTTAGGACTGCTGACGGCCCCGGGCTCAGCGGTCCGAGGCTGTAGATCTCACGCCGGGCCGTGGCGCTGGTTCGAGGCCATGGCCGCACGGCAGGCGAGCACGACGTGCCGGATTTCCTCTTCCTGAAGATGGGGCCCGATGGGAAGGCTCAGGATCTCTCGACCGAGGACGCGGCCCAGACGGCTCTCCCCCGCGATCGAGACGCCCGCATAGGCTTCGGCATCTGCCGGGGCGATCGGGTAATGAATCTGCGTGCCGACCCCCGCCTCGTCGAGCCGCGCCGTCAGCGCATCCCGCTGCCCGGATCGGACGACGAACAGGTGCCAGACGGGATCGGTGCGCGGATCGACCTGCGGAAGAGTGAGGTCCGTATCGGCGAGGCCGTCCCGATACGCGGCCGCGACGGCGCGGCGCCGGCTGTTCCAGTCGTCGAGATGGCGCAGCTTGATGCGAAGCAGCGCGGCCTGAAGCTCGTCGAGCCGCGAGTTCACCCCCTGCTGCCGATGCACGTATTTCTCGCGCGAGCCGTAGTTGGCGAGTTCGCGGATCCGGCGCGCGACTGCCGTGTCGGACGTGGTTACGGCCCCGCCATCGCCCAGAGCACCCAGATTCTTGCCCGGATAGAAGCTGAAAGCGGCGGCGTCGCCGAGGCTGCCCGTCCGCCGCCCGGCGAAGGTCGCGCCGTGGGCCTGCGCGGCATCCTCAATGCAGACGAGATTATGCCGGTGCGCGAGGGCGCGCAGCGCCTCCATGTCGGCCGGCTGGCCGTAGAGGTGGACCGGTATGATGGCCTTCGTCCGGCTGCTGACAGCCCGCGCGGCTCCGGCCGGGTCCATGTTGTAGGTCGACGGATCCGGATCGACGGAGACCGGCTTCGCGCCGACCTGGCTCACCGCTAGCCAAGTCGCGATGAAGGTGTTCGACGGCACGAGCACCTCGTCGCCGGGACCGATCCCGTAGGCGCGCAGGATCAGGATCAGGGCGTCCAGGCCGTTGGCGACGCCGACCGCATGCTCGGCCTCGCAATAGGCGGCGAACTCCGATTCGAAAGCTTCGACCTCCTCACCCAGGACGTATCGCGAACGGTCCAGGACGCGGTGCCACGCGGCGTCGAGGTCGGCGCGGACGGTGTCGTGGGTGCGGCCGAGATCGAGAAACGGAACCTTCATCGCGGGCCTCCCCTACCGGCTTCCCACGGCGCGCAAGAATGTGTCGTAGTCCCTGTAATAGTCGCTCTCCTCGTAATGCTGCGAGGCCAGGGAGAGACACACTGCCCCACCGGAGAACTCGTCGATATCGCGCCACACCATGCGCGGGACATAGAGGCCGATGTTGGGTCGATTGAGCAGAAACGTCTGGCGCGTGCGGCCGTCATCCAGGTGGACTTTGAAGCTGCCAGAGATCGCGATCAGGACCTGCTGCAGCTCTTTGTGGCTATGCCCCGCGCGCACCGCGCCGTGCGAGACATCGTAGATGAAATAGACGCGTCGGATGTCGAACGGCACATCCTTCTCGGCCTCGATGGGCGTCAGCGCTCCCCTGTGATCGAGGATGTGGCGAAACTCGATCAGGTGTGGCTGAGTCATCGTTCCCCCGCCGAAATGCCGGCTCTCTGACGTCGACCCTCGACCGCGAAACATACCATGGACCGTGCCGAGGCCCCTTCGCGTCCGGAGCGCGATCCGATGTCGCGAAGCCCTCTAAGCGCAACGCGACCGATCCGCAACGGTCGGACTCTACTTCCGCGAGCCTTGTCGAACAAATGCAATTACTGATCTATTGTCCATCGGCTCGCCGCGGGAATGGAAGAGCGCCGAGCAGTCGGCCCACGACCGACCGTCCGGCGACCGCAGGCGCGACGGGCGGCACCTGCGGCGATAGCACCGGGGTTGGCTGCGCCAGAGATCCGAGGGCCGCGACCACCGCGCTCGGCGCGACGTGGTAGCTGGCGTGGAAGGCGTGACCGTCCTCGTTCGTCGTCTGGCCGCGCAGGAACGTGATCCGCGCGCCGCCGGCCTCGATGGAACTGGTATAGCCCCGGAAATTGAAGCTCAGGTTGGCGTGGATCAGGCCGAGGATCCGGCAATCCGGGCGGCAGAACAGTCCGTTGGTGAGCGCCGAACTCGACGAGCCGACGATGATGTCGGCGGCGTGGAACGCGTCGACCTGTTCGAGGAACGTCATCGTCTCCGGAGTGATGACCTCGAAGCCGTGCGGCCGGAGCGCCTCGGCGATCTCGACCTCGTTGACGAGTTGGCGCTGCGCGAAGGCCTTGCGCGAGATGAACAGCCGGCGGCCGGTGCGGTCGCTCAGGGCCTCGCGCGCGCGCGCGCTGTCGAGGATGCGGGCGCGCAGATCGACCAGGATGTCGGCGGGCCAGATCGTGTCGTAGACCGGCTGCCCCGGCCGCATCTCGAACGGGAAGAAGGCGGGCACCGGCGCGAGACCGAGCCGGCCGAACGCCACCGGCCGGGGCGGCAGCTTGATGATCGGGCGGTCGCGCGTGTCGAGGAGCCGGACCACCTCCTCGTGGGTCGCCGGCATGTGGTCGTCGATGCAGAGCGGGATGCCGTCCGGGCAGCGAGGATCGTTGTAGGCGAGCATGCGCGGCACGAACTCGCAGAACCAGTGGCCGTAATTCCGGCTCTGGAGCCCGAACATCGACAGGCCGGCCTCGATCGACAGGCTGTCCTCCGGAACCTCGACGAGGGCCCGCCTCTCCCCGAAGGCCGCCATCACGATCTGGTCCGGGTTGACCCCGTCCTGGAGCAGCACGTCCCGCCGGCGGGGATGGGCGGCGAGGTCGTAGATCAGGTGGCCGTCCTTCACGACGAGGTTGCTGCGCGGGAAGGCGTGGCAGCCGTCGACGAACGCGAGGTACTGGCTCGGCGCCTCCATGTCCCCCGGCTCGGAGGTGAGGGGCGGCGGCGGCTCGGTGAACTTGAGCTCCGGTGCCTGGATCGGCCGGGGCGGCCGGAGCTCGGC
The DNA here is from genome assembly GCF_053345625.1 of Methylobacterium sp. D53M. Lineage (NCBI taxonomy): Bacteria > Pseudomonadati > Pseudomonadota > Alphaproteobacteria > Hyphomicrobiales > Methylobacteriaceae > Methylobacterium > Methylobacterium sp. D53M. The sequence goes on along the minus strand of NZ_JBKFAL010000037.1, from coordinate 18,920 downwards.
GTAGTCGATGCCCGGCCGGCCGGCCAGGGACGCGGCGGCGACCATGTCGTAGCAGGCCAGGGGGCCGGCGCCGATCAGCCGGCGGGTCGTCTCGTGCAGGGCGACGGCCGCGTCGAAGTCCCCGGCCTCGATCAGCGCGTCGAGCTGGAGCCGGCGCAGATTCTTGATCTTCTTGGCGAGCGGATCCCCGTCCCGCGAGACGAGGCCGGGCGCGCCGCCGTTGAGATCCAGGGCGAGGCGGTAGCACTGGACGCTCGCCTCGGCCTCGCCGCGCAGCTCCAGCAGCCACGCCCTGTCGATCAGCTCCTCCATGATCCGCGGGCGCAGCCGGTTCGCGTCCGCGGCGCGCAGGCGCGCGACGATCGGATCCGCCTCGGCGAAGCGTCCGCGGGCGCAGAGGTCGCGCAGGCGCGCCTCCGCGGCGGCCAGGGTCCAGCGGCCGCCATCGCGGCCCGCCAGGATGGCCGCGAGGTCGTAGGCCTGGGCCGCGAGATCGGGCGCGCCGCCCCCGTCCAGCCGGAACGCCAGGGCGTCGAGATGGCGGATCATCGTGCCGGGGCTGGTCCCCGCCGCCGCCGGGTCGGCCGCGAGCGCGCCGAGCCGCGCGATCAGGTCGGCCTGGCCGCCGCGATGATCTCTGATCAGGTCCAGGAAGTGTGACATGTTCCGCGTGCTCGACCGGCCCGTTCCCGGCCTCGACGTGGTGCCAACCTCGGACGGCCGCCAGCAGGAGCGGGGCCGCGCATCGGGCGTCGTGGCAGGAGCCCACCCTTAGCGTCCCGCCGCGGAACTGGTAAATCCCCGTCCCGAACGGGTCGGCCGTGGCTTCGCGCGCCGGCCGCCGCCCGCGGCGTTGGGCCGGCGCACGGGCGGGAGATGAGGAAAGCCTTCGGATGCCGGAATCGGGGAGCCTTGAGATCGGCGGTGACCGGATCGCGTCGGTCCGGACGCTGGCGGCCGGCCGGCAGGCCGGGCGCGACGGGGCGCTGTGCGCCATGGAAGCGGTCGCCCATCTCGCCGGGGAGCCGCTCTCGGACCGGCCGGCCTGCGCGTCGCCCGTGATTGCCGCCTTCGTCCGCACGTGGAGCGACGGCCTGCCGCAGGCGGCGCGCGACGGCCGCATCCTCCCCCTGCTTCCCCGCCTCGTCGGGACGCGCGGTTCGGAACCCGTCGAGCGACGCCGGGCCGGGATGGTGGCCGACTGGCTCGTCCGCGTACATCTGCCGGCGTGGTTCCACCTCGCCAAGCTGAACGTCGAGGCCGACGTGCTGGCCGGCTTGCCCGAGATCCGCGATCTGGGGGATCTCGCAGGGCTGTGCGACGACCTCCGACGCGCCCGCAAGCGGGCGGCGATCGCTAATCTCACCCTGCGCCAGACCGGCCCCTACGTGCGGGCGGCGGCCTGGGACGCCGCCCAGCGGGCGGCCTGGACGGCGATCCGCGACGACCTGGAAGCGGCCGGCGGCCCGATCCTCGCCGCCGCCTGGGACACCGCCTACGCGGCGGCCTACGCGGCGGCCCGCGCCTCCGGCAAGGCGCCCCTGGAGCCGACCCGGCGCGCGCTGGAGGACACCGCCCGGACGCTGCTCGAGCGCCTGATCGCAGCGGGCGAGGCCGGGTCCGACGGCGCTCTCCCCGCCGATCCGCGGCCATGAGCGGCGCCGCCGGCGGGCTGCCCGGGCCGGGGCTCGCGGGCGCCCGCTGCCTCGTGCTGGGCGGCAGCGGGTTCCTCGGGCTGAACCTGTGCAACCGCCTGGCGGCGGCGGGCGCAGAGGTCACGTGCTTCAGCCGCAGCCACCCGCAGGCCGAGGTCCTGGACCGGCGCGTCGCCCGGGTGTCCGGCCAGTTCTCCGACCGCCTCGCCCTCGCCAACGCGGTGGAGCGCCAGGACGTCGTCTTCCACCTGATCGCCGGCTCGATCCCCGAGAGCTCCAACCGCGACCCGTCGGCTGAGCTCTCGGCGGCGCCGATCGCCACGCTGCACCTCTTGGAGATCTGCCGCTCGGCCCGGATCGGGAAGCTCGTGTTCGCGTCCTCCGGGGGCGCGATCTACGGGATCCCGACCGCCATCCCGATCCCCGAGCAAGCGCCGACCGACCCGATCTCGGCCTACGGCATCAGCAAGCTGATGATCGAGAAGTCGCTCCACCTCTACCGGCACCTTCACGGGATCGACTACCAGATCCTGCGGATCGCCAACCCGTACGGCCGCTTCCAGCTCGGCACCAAGCACCAGGGCCTGATCGGCAGCTACATCCACCGCGTCCTCACCGACCAGCCGCTGGAGGTCTGGGGGACCGGCGCGGTGGTGCGCGACTTCCTCCACATCGACGACGTGAGCGACGCCTTCCTGGGGGCCGTGGCCTATCGGGGACCGCACAAGGTGCTGAACGTCGGCAGCGGCCGGGGCCTGAGCGTCAACCAGGTCATCGCCGAGCTGAAGGTGGCCTTCGGGCGGGACCACCTCCCCTGCGTGCACCGGCCTAGCCGCGCCGCCGACGTGCCGGCCAACGTGCTCGACACCGCGCTGATCCGGTCGGAACTCGGCTGGCAGCCCCGCGTCCCCCTGCAGGCGGGTCTCACCGGGACCATCACTTGGATGCGCGCCCACCTGGCCCGGTCGCGGGCGGCTGACGTGCCCTCCGGCGCCGGCTGACCGGCCGGATGATCACGCCGCCCCGGAGCGGCCACGTTTGTCGGCGACAGCGCGCGGCATCGATCCGCGAGGAGACCCCATGTCCTTCCTGCACGATCTGCCGATCGCCGACCTGATCGCGCATTACGGCTACCTGGCGATCTTCGTGATCATCACCCTCGAGAGCGCCGGACTGCCCCTGCCCGGCGAGACGGTGCTGCTGACCTCGGCGGCCTACGCGGGCAGCACCGGCAACATCAACATCGCCGTCGTCGTGGCGATCGCCGCGACCGCCGCCATCCTGGGCGACAATGCCGGCTACTGGGTCGGCCGCCGCTGGGGCCTGCCCCTGCTCCTGCGCAAGGGCCACCTGATCGGGCTCGACCACGGCCGGCTCAAGCTCGGCCAGTACCTGTTCCGCCGGCATGGCGGGAAGATCGTGTTCTTCGGCCGCTTCACCGCGATGCTCCGGGCCTACGCGGCGGTCCTGGCCGGCGTGAACAAGCTCGACGCCCGCCGCTTCATGGCCTTCAACGCCCTCGGCGGCGTGGCCTGGGCCTCGATCATGGGGTTCGGCGCCTACCTGTGCGGCCGCTCGATCGAGAACGTGATGGGTCCCGTCGGCCTCGGGCTGCTGGCCTTCGTCCTGCTGGGCGCCGTCGCCCTGTGGCTGTTCATGCGCCGGCACGAGGCGCGCCTGATGGTCGCCGCCGAGGCCGAGATCCCGGGGCCGCTCGGCGGGGGGCTCGGCGAGGCACGGGCCGAGCCTGTCCCGGGGCCTGTCCCGGCGCACGGCGGCGTGGACCCGGATAGCCGGGTCCAGGCGGAGTTCCAGAATCAGATCGCGGCGCTCCTGGCGGAGCGGGAGCGCGCGGCACCGCAGCCCACCGCGCGCGCGGCCGCTAGGACCCGGCGCGCGCCCTGGCCCCTGTGGTTCAAGATCCCCGTGCTGCTCGTCGCCGCCGGCGCCGGCATGGCGGTGATCTCCTGGCACGACGGCGTCACCGGCGGCTTCTACGGACGGCTCATCGGGCATGTCGGGATCCTCGGCATCGCCCTGATCGTCGTCGTCCCCGCCCTCCTCCTGCTGGTGGTCGGCCGGCGGCTCCCGCGTCTTGAGGACGAGGCCGACGCGGAGTCCGAGGAGGCCGTCGGGCTGGCGGCGTGACCGCCGCGCCGGACGGCCCGCGCGCTCGGGCTGCAGGGTTGACCGGTCCGGGGGCCGATCGTACAGCCGGCCTCGACCCGACAGGGGCGCCCAGTCGCGCCGGCCTCCCGCCGGCGGCCGCGTGCCCGAGACCCGTCGGGCCCCGCGACTGAGACGGAGCCGACCTTGGCCGAGGACGTAGAGGCGCTGCGGGCGGAACTCGCCGAGACCCAGGCGCGGCTCAAGGAAGCGCAGGGCGAGCTGGCCCGGCTGGTGCGTCTCGCCGAGGCGGATCTCCAGCGCCGGCGTCCCGGCGAGCAGTCGAGCGTCGTCGCCTCGTCGGTGCGCCGCCCCGCCGCCAAGGAGGTCTCGGCCCGGATCGCCCGGTTCGCCCACCTCTACCGGGAAGCCGCCGAGGCCACCCCGGACCGCGCCCCGGTCGTGCCCGAGCAGACGATGCTCGCGTGGCTCGAGACATCCGGCCTGTTCGACCGCCAGTTCTACCTCGCCTGCAACGACGACGTCGCCAATGCCGGGGCCGATCCGATGATGCACTACTACAATCACGGGTCGGAGGAGGCGCGCCTGCCCTCGACGCTGTGAGGGAGCTCGACGGCGCGGGCGCGCAGCGGGATGACCGGTCTCGAAGGTCTTTACCCGCTCCGTAATCGATCGCGGCAAGTATAAATTCAGAAGAACGGCCGATAGACTTCGCGATCGTCTCTATCGGCCGCGTTGACCCTCCCCGTCCCGTGATCTAGGGAGCGGCCGGACGGGGCGCGTGCGAGGGATCAGACCGATGCAGGACGGTGCAGGCGCGAGCGCGCCGGGCTCGACCGCGGCTCCGCCCGCGCTCGAGCCGTGGCAGGACGACTTCGCCACGATCTACGCCAGCGGCCTGTTCGACCATATCGGCTACGCGACGCGCTATCCCGATGTCGGCCTGACCGACCTGTCGCCCCTCGAGCACTACGTGAAGTACGGCGCCCGGCTCGGGCGCCGGCCCCGGGCCGACTTCACCGCGCCGCCGGACGAGACCTTCGACGGCAGCTTCGTCAATCCCTTCGCGGCCTGGATCCGGGCGCGCGCCGAGACCCAGCCCGCGCCGGCCTGGAACCGGCCGGTCGTCTCGGTCCTGTGCATCAGCTACAACCAGGCGGCCTTCATCCGGCAGACGCTGGAGAGCATCCTCGGCCAGGCCACGGATTTCCCCTTCGAGCTGCTGGTCGGCGACGACCACTCCACGGACGGGACCGCCGAGATCATCGCCGAGTACGCCGCGCGCCACCCCAACCTCGTGGCAGTCCTGCGCAGCGAGAATCTCGGGCCGAACCGGAACTTCGCCGACCTCACGGCCCGTGCCCGCGGCGAGTTCGTGGCGATCTGCGAGGGCGACGATTACTGGACCGACCCGCGCAAGCTCCAGCGGCAGGTCGACTTCCTGCGGGCGCGCCCGGAATTCACCCTCTGCTTCCACCGGGTGCGCGTCGTCTACGAGGACATGCCGGGGGTCGACGAGCTGTACCCGAAGCAGTGCAGCCCGCAGCCGTCGCTGTCGGACCTCGTGGCGCACAACTTCGTCCAGACCAACAGCGTGCTCTACCGTTGGCGCTACCACGGCGAGGAGGCGTTCGTGTTCGACGAGGGCATCGCCCCTGGCGACTGGTACGTCCATCTGATGCATGCCGAGGTCGGGCGCGTCGGCTTCCTGCCGGAGGTGATGGCGGTCTACCGCAAGCACGCCGCCGGGATGTGGGCGACCTACGCCACCGAACTCGCCCGCCACAAGAAGCTCGGCAATTCCGAGATCGCGTTCTTCCGCAAGCTGCGCGGCCATTTCGGCGGCCGCTACGCGGCGGGCTACGAGGCCGCGCAGAAGTCGATCTTCCGGAGGCTGGCCGAGGCCTACCTCGACGAGGAGGACGTGCCGAGCCTCGGGCGCCTGATCGAGGCCAATCCCGACATCGCCCGGGACGCCTTGAGCGACATGGGCCTCGACGCGCCGGATGACCTTTCAGGAGAGCCGGAGGCCCTGCGCGCGTGGCTGCTGGAGCAGCTGACCGTCAGCGTCATCGTCACGGCCTACAACCACGCCGCCGATATCGGCCGCTGCCTCGACGCGGTGCTGGGCCAGCGCGGCCTGTTCCGGCTGCAGGTCGTGATCGGCGACGACAAGTCCACCGACGGCACTGCCGCGATCGTCGAGCGCTACCGGGCACGCGACCCGGAGCGGATCGCGGTGCGGCCCCGGCCGCAGAACCTCGGCATGCTGCGCAACATGCAGGATTGCCTCGCCGCCTGCACGGGCCGGTACATCGCCTTCTGCGAGGCGGACGATTACTGGCTGTCGGATCGCAAGGTCGCCATGCAGATGCGGATGCTGCGCAACGACCGCAAGCTGGACATGTGCTTCAACTGGGTGCTGCTCCACTACCCGGCGACCGGCTCCTACGTCCCGCACGACGAGCAGGGCCGCTATCCGACCGGCCCGATCAGCTTCCCGGTCCTGGCCAACGCGCCGCTCACCGCCAACTTCTCCTGCTGTTTCTACCGCGCCGAGGCCCTGCGCCGGGTGCCGGAGGCCTACTACGCGAACGCCTCGGCGGCCGACTGGCTGATGAACCTCTACGTCGCCGACAAGGGCCGGATCGCGTTCCTGCGGGAGCTGCTCTCGGTCTACACGGTCCAGGAGAAGGGGCAGTGGTCGGGCCTGCCGGAGGACATCAAGAACGCCCGGATCGCCCAGTACCAGAAGGAGTTCGCCGGCATCTTCGGCGAGGGGCGCGGCTTCGAGAAGTACGAGGTCGGCTGCACGGTGGCCGAGCTCGACGGCGAGCTGCCGGATTCCTTCGCCCGTGCGAACCTGGAGTCCCCCCAGGACCGGGTCTGGGCCGAGATCCGGGACGGGCAGGTGGTTCTGGCCGGCTGGGTCGTCTCGGCGAGTCGCGCAAAGGCGACGCTGATCGTGGAGGCCGACGGCGAGGTCCAGCGCATCCCCGTGGACGTCCACCGGCCGGATGTGATCGCCGCGGTGCTGGGCGACATGCCCACCACGATGGAGGAGGCCCGCTGCGGCTTCCGCTTCACCCTGCCTTACGCGCTCCACCTCGAGGTGCTGCTCTCCATCGAGGTCGAGCACGAGGTCGTGCCCTGGCTGTCGGTGATCTTCACCCACCGGGTCAAGCGGGCGGCTGAGCGGGGCTGATCGCGGGCGGGGCGCGACGCTCTCCCTCTCCCGTTCGGGAGAGGGTTGGGGTGAGGGATCGGTTCTTTCCGGAAAGTTCTCGCCCCTCACCCTGTCCCTCTCCCGCACGGGAGAGGGAACCCGCGCCAAGCTCGGCGCCGCGACCGCGCTGCGATGCCCTTGGACGCGGTCCTACTGCGGCCGACCGCTGAGGAGACGCCGTACCCGCGCGAGGGGCGTCCGCCTCTGGGCCCGGTCCAGGGCGCCGCGGATCTCGGCGGCGAGCCGCGTCGCGACGATCTCGCGGGCGGGATCGTCGTAGTGGACGATGTCGTAGAAGGTCCCCTCCTCCCGGTCGCGGAAGATCCCGCTGAGGTCGAGGGCCGTGAAGGTGCGCCGGTACGGGCGCCGCGCCGCGAGCTGCGCGGTGAACACCTCCAGCTTGGCGTACTGACGGTCGAGATAGGCCAGGAACGCCCCCGAGGCGACGCCGCTTTCCACCTCGGTGAGGTGGCGCTTGCGCAGGATCGTCGGCTGCAGGACGCTGACGATCGGCACCCCGTGGTCGTGCGACAGCTTGGTCAGCCGGTGCGCCGCCAGCTCGTAATGGTGGACGATCGCGTCCTCCCAGCCGGGGCTCTGCCAGCCCACCTCGACCCGTAGCCGCTTCAGCTCCTCGTAGATCAGCGTGATCAGCGCCTCGTAGGATAGGCCGTCCTCGCGGGCGCGGGGATCGTGCGTGTCGAAGAAGTGGTCGTAGAGCCGCTGGGTGATGAAGGCGTTGTAGGGGTGGCCCGGCCGGGGATCGTAGGTCCAGGGCTGGAACAGGTCGGTGCTGCCGCTCAGCACAAGGATCGCGTCGGGGCTGTAGGTCACCAGGCGCGACCAGATCAGGTGCGTCATCTGCGTGAGGCAGCTCGACATCACTCCGAAATTGTAGATCTTCGCGCTCTCCAGGCCGTCGGCGCGCAGAATCCGCTCGATACGGCCCGGCAGGGTGTTGGCGATGTCGCCGCCGTCGATCGTGGTCGAGTCGCCGACGACCAGGATCCGGGTCTCGCCCTCCGGCTTGCGCGCGCCGATCGGGACGGCGTTCAGGAAGCCGTCCGCGTCGAACGGGACGCCGTAATGGCTCGCCCCCGGCTTGCCGGCGAACTGGATGAACGGGCTCGGATAGCGCGTGTTCGAGTCGAGGTAGCCGAAATGGTGCAGGAACTTGCGCCGGCGCGCGGCGTCCTCGCTCTCGGGCGGCGGCCAGATCTGCTCGACGCCCGGGGCGGTCAGAGCCGCCATCATCGCGTCCCTGAGCGCCGCGTAGCCGGCGGCGTTGAGCCGGACGCCGTCGTCGCTGAGAGCGGGCCTGAGCGCGCCCGTCCCGGTGGCCAGGACGGCGTCGTAATCGATGAACTGCGCGCCGTACGCCTGCACGTGGTCGCGCAGCCACGCGTTGACCTGCCCGATGAGCGGGATGGGCAGGCCGTCCGCGGCCGGCGCGGCCGGATCCACCGGCGGTATCGAGCCGACCCAGGTCCGCACGTAGAGGTCGCGCGCGTCCCGCAGCATGGCGGCGAAGTCGGCCACGATGCTGTCCAGCGACGGCACGGACTTGCCGCTGAGGATGTCGTCGCGGCCGCCGATGAGGTGAAGGCCGCGGGCTCCGTAGAGGGCTATGTCGGAGCGAAGCCGGCGTCCCATGTCCCGGGTCGACTGCCCGGCAATTCCGCGCGCGACCGTCTGGGGGCCGGAGAAGAGCGGCGGTGTCCCGGCCACCAGCTCCGCCGTGACCGAATCGCCGAAGAAGAGGATCGGCCCGAACGGGAACAGCGGCTTGTCCTGCATCGGCGTGCTCATGCCGTCGCGATCCGGGGCGGCGTCAGCGCGCCGCGAAGATCTCGATCCCGTCGAGGTGCAGGTGCTGCTCCTCGTCGAGATCGATCTTGAGGTAGCGGAACCGCGCGTTATCGAACCGCAGGTGGAGGGGCAGGCCGGGATGGCAATGGGCGTCCACGGCATCGAAGACGAGGCGGTAGTCGCCCTCGGTCTCGCCCAGCCAGACCCGCATCAGCTGCGCCCGCTCGCTGAGCTGCCCCCAGCGGTTGTAGATCCGGATCTCCGAGACCCGCTCGACCGCGCCGAGATCGAGGACGAACCAGGGGTTCCGGTCGAGCCCGGTGTGGAAGAAGAACGACGGGTCGCCGGTGGTGCGCGCGCCGTAGGTGCCGGTCGTGCCCGACCAGGGCGAGGCAGAGCTCGCCGTCCAGGTCTTGCCCAGCGCGATGTTCTCGGAGGGCCGCATCGCCACCAGCGTGTCCATCTCCAGCTCGTCGATCAGCGTCCGGATCTGCTTGGACGGCTGGCGCAGCGGCGGGATCTCCAGGTCGAGCTTGTAGATCAGGTTCGACAGGATGCTCTGGTCGAAGCGGTGGTCGATGAAACCCTCGAGATCCGGCAGCCCCATCTGGTTCGGGATGTCGGTGACGACCCGCGGATCGCCTGCGTAGCGCAGCCACTCGGCCACGAGCCGGCGGGTGGCGGGGCTCACCATGAAGGCGATCCAGGAGGCCTGGATCTGGTCGGCGTCCCAGTAGCGCGCCGCGTCGCAGTCCATCAGCACGAAGCAGTCGCGCTTGGTCCAGGCCCGCTGGGGCCTCCCGTGCAGCACGCCCACCGCGACCCGGTGCTGCGAGCCGTCGAGCCAGGTGAGCAGCGGCGCCACCGGCGGCAGCGGGTCGTCGCCGACCGCCTGCATGCCGGTGTCGCTGAAGATGATGAAGTCGCCGTCGCGGCGCTTCTCCAGCGCCTCGGCGATGACGTAGGGCTTCCAGGCCCAGTTGCCGGCGCCCCGGGACCGGTCGAGGATCGCGCGGTGCTCCCGGTAGAACGGCGTCTCGCGCAGCCGGTCGGGGGACCAGCTCTCGATCGTGTCGAAATCGCCCGTGGCGGCGGCCGAGGCCACCAGCCGGCGCTGGCTCTCGACGTAGTGGTACTTGGCGGCGAAGCTGACCAAGGTGGTGTGGCGCGGCCGGAGCCGCCGCCGCAGCCGCATCAGCACCTCGGCCCGGTGCATGTCGAAGGCGTTGACGCACAGGGCTTCCGGGGATGGGTCAGCGCTGGCCAAGTCTGTCCTCCGGCGGTGGCTCGAGGGCTTGTCACCGGTTTTGCCGGCTTCGGCAAGGCGGCACGGCCGGGCTCAGGCGTCGTCGAAGGCGAGGTTCTCGGCCGGATACGCGAGCATCAGCGCGCGGCGCTCGGGTGAGTTGTCCCACTCGCCGACCTTCGTGTAGCCGCCGGCGACGTCTAGCACCTCGACGACCCGCCCGATGGTCGGGATGCTCTTGAAATGCTGCGGCCAGCCCGAGGCGAAGTAGTAGACCTGCTCGACGTGCTCGGAGAGCTGGCAGACCCCCGGCCCGAACGTGCCGAGGCCGAAGACGAGGTAGCGCCCGTTCATCAGCGCCGCGACGTCGTCGATCAGGGTGCCGCTCTGGGTCGTCAGGGGCACGCCGATCTCGGCGATCCACGCTTCCAGCACCGGGATCACCGGGTTCAGCCGGTTCTCGAACACCATCTTGATCCGGGCGATGCGGCCCTCCGCCAGGAGCCGCCGGATCACCATCTGGTAGAAGGCGAGCGGCGGCTGCGGGTAGGTCGGCGCCACCCAGGTGCTGAAGATGTCCCCCGAGCGGATGTGGATCAGCAGCTCGTCGTCGGGCTTGGCGGGGATCTCCGCCGGCAGCCGGTTGAACAGCGGCCGGATGCAGGTCCGCACGATGTCCCGGGTCTCGTCGGGGCCGAGGGTGCCGGCGAGCTGCTGGATCCCGAGGTCGAAGTACATCCCCGACAGGAAGGCGCCCGCCTCCGGCAGCGGCTCCGAGCCGGGGATGAAGGTGAGGCCGCCACAGGTCAGCGGGCCTGTCAGGCCGATCACCTCGCTCCGGTCGGCGGCCGGGAGTTTGATGTATTTCAGGTTCAGGTTGCGGGCGATGCCGATGGCGAGCAGCAGCTGGATCAGGCAGTTGCCGAAGGCGCCGCACTCGTAGAGCGCGAGCCCGACCAGGGCGCGGGAGCGCGGCCGCTCGGCGCTGACGAGGCGGTAGGAGACGTAAACGTTCGCGCCGGGCCGCTCGTCGGCCATGTCGAAGGGCACGTCGAGCACGCGCCGCAGGGCGATGAGGTCGAAATCCGCCCGGTCGCACAGCACCTGCACCGCCGGCGGCTCGCCTGCGGCGGCACCGTCCGGGGCGACGCGGATATGGCGCGCCCAGGCGCCCTCCCCAGTAGCGAGCACCAGGGCCGCGGGCCCGCTCCGGGCCGCGTCGAGATCGGGCTCGCGCCAGACCTGCCCGTCGTCGGAGAGGGCGAGGCGCGGCGGCGCCGCGCAGGCCGCCGCGAGCTCGACCCGGCGGACCGGGCAGCGGAAGCCGAGATCGACCTGGAAGCTCGGGGGGCCCGCCGGGCGGTCGGTCTCGCCGGCCGCGGGTGCCGCGCCGAGCCAGGGCCGGCCGAACGCCGCATCGATCAGGTCGCCGTTCATCGCGTCTCGCGCTGCGCAGGGAGCGGTCCGGGGCCCGCGCCCCGAGCCCCTCTCTTCGCCGGCCGAGCCCACTCTGTCGAGGCGGTCGCGTGTCCCGTGACCCCGTCGCAGGGCGACGGGGCGTGCCCGTCGGCTAGTCGTCGAGTCCGAGCATCAGCCCGAGATTCTGCACGGCCGCCCCGGAGGCGCCCTTGCCGAGATTGTCGAGGCGCGCCACCAGCACCGCCTGCCCGTGCTCGGCCGAGCCGAACACGCGCAGCTCCAGCCGGTCGGTGTCGTTGAGATCCTCCGGCTCGATCTTCTCGCGGTGCGCGCCGGTTCCGGCGCCCGGCACCACCTCCACCAGCCTCTGACCGGCGTACCAGTCGCGCAGGGCCGCCTCGAGGTCGGAGGCCGTGGGCCGGCCCGGCAGCGTCTCGAGGTGGAGCGGCACGCTCACCAGCATGCCCTGCCGGAAGTTGCCCACCGATGGCACAAAGATCGGCCGCCGGGTGAGCCCGCTGTAGCGCTGCAATTCCGGCAGGTGCTTGTGGGCGAAGCCGAGGCCGTAGAGCTGGAACGGCGGCGCCGTGCCCTGCTCGTAGGCCTCGATCATGCTCTTGCCGCCGCCGCTGTAGCCGCTGACCGCGTTGACGCTGATCGGGTGGTCGGCCGGAATCAGGCCGCCCTCCACCAGCGGGCGCAGGAGCGCGACGCCGCCGGTCGGGTAGCAGCCCGGATTGGCGACTCGCCGGGCGCGGGCCACCGCCGCGCCCTGCTCCCGGGTCAGCTCCGGGAAGCCGTAGGTCCAGCCCTCCGCGACCCGGTGGGCGGTGCTGGCATCGAGGACGCGCGGGCCGCCGCCGGGCAGGCTGTCGGCCAGCGCCGCAGTCTCCTTGGCGGCCTCGTCCGGCAGGCAGAGCACGACGAGGTCGACCTCGGCAAGCAGCGCGCGCTTGGCCGCCGGATCCTTGCGGTGCTCCGGGGCGATGCTGCGCAGGGCGACCCGCCCGTCGCGCTCCAGGCGCTCGCGGATGCCGAGACCGGTCGTGCCGGCCTCTCCGTCGATGAACACGGTGGGCTTCGTCGCGCCTGCGCCAGACATCGCTCGTCTCGCTCTCTAGAAAAATGCCTCGCCGCCCGAGTCGGGCACCGCGGCCGGGAATCAGGTGCGCGCGGTGCGACAGGCTGTCAACGACCATGCAGCGGCGTGAAAACGCGAAAGGGCGGCTCCCGCAGGAACCGCCCTCTCCGTGACACCGGTGTGACCGGGTATCAGCGCTTCGAGAACTGGAAGCTGCGGCGGGCCTTCTTGCGGCCGTACTTCTTGCGCTCGACCACGCGGGCGTCGCGGGTGAGGAAGCCCTCACGCTTCAGCGGGGCGCGCAGCTCCGGCTCGTAGTAGGTCAGGGCCTTCGACAGGCCGTGGCGCACCGCGCCGGCCTGGCCGGAGAGGCCGCCGCCCGCCACCGTGACGGTGATGTCGTACTGGTCGACGCGGCCGGCGATCTCCAGCGGCTGGCGCAGGATCATGCGCAGCACCGGACGGGCGAAGTAGGTCTCCACCGGGCGCTTGTTGATCGTCACCGTGCCGCTGCCGGGCTTGATCCAGACGCGGGCGACCGCGTCCTTGCGCTTGCCGGTGGCGTAGGCGCGGCCCTGCGCGTCCAGCTTCTGGACGTGGACGGGGGCCTCGTTGGCGGGGTCGACCGCGCCGGTGTTCGACCGGTTGAGGTCGGCGAGGGACTGCAGGGTCGCCATGATCAAGCGCTCACGTTCTTGCGGTTGAGGGCGCCGACGTCGAGCGCCTGCGGCTGCTGGGCCTCATGCGGGTGCTCGGTGCCCTTGTAGACGCGGAGATTGCCGAGGATCTGGCGGAAGAGCGGGCCGCGCGGCAGCATGCGCTCCACGGCCTTCTCCACCACGCGCTCGGGGAACCGGCCCTCGAGGATGAACTTGGCAGTCCGCTCCTTGATGCCGCCCGGATAGCCGGTGTGGTAGAAATAGCTCTTCTGATTGTACTTACGCCCGGTGAACTTCACCTTCTCGGCGTTGATGACGATGACGTTGTCGCCGCAATCGACGTGGGGCGTGTAGGCGGCCTTGTGCTTGCCGCGCAGGCGCATCGCCACGATCGACGCGAGGCGGCCGACGACGAGGCCCTCCGCGTCGATCACGATCCACTTCTTGTCGACCTCGGCGGGCTTCAGCGAGGTGGTCTTCATAGCCAAATCCCAGGGGTTCCGACGGACCGGACCCCGACGCGTCGGGATCCGCGGACATCGGGGTGCCGAAAAACGAGCCGCCGCGTGGAGCACACGCGGCGGCGGTGCCGGGTGCATAGACCGCCCCGGATGCCGGGTCAATAGAGAAGTGCGCGATCCCGAAAAATCTATTCCGATCAATGGTTTGATGGTTGAGGTATCAGAATACCGCTAGCCGTCGGAGCGCCGGCCACGCTCCGCGATGGTCAGCTTCTGGACGCCCTTGGCCGCCAGCACCGGTTTCCGGGCGCTGAGGATCCGGGAATTCACGCCGGTCCAGCCGATCTCGCCGGAGAGCCGGCCGTACTCGATCTTGGGGCAGCGGTTCATGATCACCGTCAGTCCGCGCGCCTCGGCCCGGGCGGCGGCCGCGTCGTCGCGCACGCCGAGCTGCATCCAGATCGCCTTCGGCGGCGGCGTCAGCGCCAGCGCCTCGTCGACCAGCGGCCCGGCGGCGGCGGAGTTGCGGAAGATCTCGACCATGTCGATCGGCTGGTCGCCCAGCCCGGCCTGGACCTCGGCCAAGGAGGCGGCCACCCGGCGCCCGAGCAGATCCTGGCCGGCAAGGCCGGGATTGACCGGCGTCACCGCGTAGCCCCGGTCGAGCAGGTATTTCAGGACGATCCAGCTCGGGCGCGCCGGGTTCGCCGAAGCGCCCACCAGCGCGATCGTGCGCGTGCCGTTCAGGATCGTGCGGATCTGCGCGTCGGGGTAGCGGGCGTGCCGCTCCGCGAGCGCTGCCGCGTCGCTGGGCGCGGGTGGCCGGTTCTCGTGGCCCGTCTCGGCCCCCTTCTCGTCCATGGCCTGTTCCCTCGTCGTCCCGATGATCGCGGGTCGTGTGGCGTTTCTCGCCGCGCCTCTCGCCGCGTCTCCTGCCGCTTTATGGCCCGGCGTCTCGCCGCTGTCCCGGCGTCGGTGCGGTCGCCGTCACAGTCGCCAGACCTCGTAGCCCAACCGCGCGAACGGTGCTTTATCGAAGAGCGCCTTCACGTCCACGATCAGGCCGCCGGGCTTCACCCGGGCGGCGATCGCCTCCGGACCGAGCCGGGCGTAGTCGCGGTGCGGGACCGCGATCACCGCGGCGTCCGCGGCGGCGGGTAGGTCGGCCCAGTCGACGAGGTCGATGCCGTACTCGGCCCGGGCCTCCGCCGCGCCGGCGCGGGGATCGTGGACCGACACGGCGCAGCCGAATTCCTCGAGTTCCCGCACGAGGTCGGCGACCTTCGAGTTGCGCAGGTCCGCGCAGTTTTCCTTAAAGGTCAGGCCGAGGACGATCACCCGCGGCCGCCCGGTCCCGCCGCGCCGGACGATCCGCTTCACCGTGCTGCGGGCGACATGGGCCGCCATGCTGTCGTTGATCCGCCGCCCGGCCAGGATCACTTGCGGGTGGTAGCCGATCATCGCGGCCTTGTGGGTCAGGTAATAGGGGTCGACGCCGATGCAGTGGCCGCCGACCAGCCCGGGGCGGAACGGCAGGAAGTTCCACTTGGTCCCCGCCGCCGCGAGGACCTCCTGCGTATCGAGGTCGAGCTTGTCGAAGATCAGCGACAGCTCGTTCATGAGCGCGATGTTCAGGTCGCGCTGGGTGTTCTCGATGACCTTGGCGGCCTCGGCCACCCGGATGGACGAGGCGGCGTGGAGCCCCGCCTCGATGATCGACCCGTAGAGGGCCTTGAGCCGCTCCAGGGTCTCGGGCGTGTCGCCGGCGACGATCTTCACCACCCGGGCGAGGCTGTGCTCCCGGTCGCCCGGGTTGATCCGCTCGGGCGAGTAGCCGACGAAGAAATCCGTCTTCCAGCGCAGGCCCGAGGCCCGCTCCAGGACCGGGATGCAGACCTCTTCGGTGGCCCCCGGATAGACGGTGGACTCGAACACCACGGTCGCGCCCGGCCGCATGTGCCGGCCGACGAGGTCTGAGGCCCGGATCAGCAGGTCGAAATCGGGGCACTGGGCCGCGTCCACCGGGGTCGGAACCGTGACGACGATCACGTCCGCCGCGCCCAGCGCGGTCGGGTCGTCGGTGATTGCGAGGTGCGCGGCGGCCCGGAACGCCTCCGCGTCGATCTCCCCGGCCGGGTCGTGCCCGGCCCGGTAGGCCGCCACCTTGTCGGCGGCGCGCTCGTAGCCGATCGTGACCCGTCCCCGGCCGAACGCCAGGGCGAGCGGGAGCCCGACATAGCCCAGGCCGACGATCGCCACGCTCACCGCCGAGCGGTCTGCCGGGTCTTCCCCTGAGCCGTCTGCCGCCCCGTCAGCCACGCCGGATCCCTCTGCGGGCTCGGAGGGCGCCGATGACGATCCGGCCGCCGGGCGCGTATAGGGGCGGTCCGCGCCGGCGTCGACTCGCCCCGGCCCGGGCGGTGCGCGGTCCGGGACCGCTTACGGGGCGAGACCATGAGGGGTGGGGATGCCCGATCTCCGCTGGACCGAGGGGCCGGTCCACTGCACCGACCTCGTCGACGGGACCGGCAAGGTCTTCGGCTACGTCGGCCCCTGCGCCGCGGGCACGCGCGGCTACGTCGTCCAGTCCGGGTCGGAATGGCCGCCGCGCCCGGCCGCCTTCGCCGATCACCCCGCGGCCGCGGCGGCCCGCGCCTGGGTCGAGGCCGCGGTGTCGGCGCGCGCCTTCCGGCCCGTCCGCATCCTCCGGGAGGACGGCGCGCCGGAGGCCTGATCGTCCGGCGCGGTTCAGGAACTCGTCAGGTTCGCTCGGCTTTGTTGTGGCGTGGAGTGGAGGCGCCCGATGGCCGAAATCTGCATCACGGAAGACCAGAACGGGCGGTGGACCGTCTACACCGCAGGACTGGTGGTGACCGATCTGACGCGCGAGGCCGCCGAGGCCTTCGCGGCGAGCTACCGCCGCGTCACGGCCGGCTGAGCGACGGGCCTTTCCGGCCCGCGGGTTGGCCTCCCGGAGCGCCGGCGCGTTCGGGCTCCGGGGCGCGTCGTGCTATGAGGTCCGCCGAGCCCCGATCGCCCAGTCGCGGGCAATGAGGTCGATCATCATGCGCCTGTTCATGCTCGCCGCCGCCCTGCTGGCGCTGCCCGCTCCTGCCTCGGCGCTGTGCCGCTGCACGTGCGTCCGGGGCGAGATGAGGGCGATCTGCCAGGAGACCGACCTTACGGTCCCGATCTGCCAGGGGATCTGCGAGACCACCATCCGGCCGGAGCGGGTGATCGTTCCGCTGGCCGGCGGCCGTCAGGCCTTCGAGCCGGCCCAGTCGACGAACCCCTCGCCCGGTGGCCTCGCGACGCAGGATCCCAACCTGGACACCAATCCGAACGGCACCGTGCTCGGCACCCCGAGCCAGCTTTCCGGCAGCGTCGGGTCGAGCCTGTCCTCCGGCAGCGGCCGCTGAGCTGCGAAAAAGCCCCGCGCGGCGGGTGCCGGCGGGGCTGAAGGTTGAGGACGCCCGGTGCGTTACGCCGAGCGACTGCGCCTAGAGTAACATCATCCTGCTCGATGGGAAGCTCTCGCGAGGGGAAACCAAGACTATTTTTGCAGACTGCTCCTGAAGCAACGAGAAAATACCCGCTCGGCCGGGCCGGGCGGGGTCGATCGCAGCGGATGCGCGGCGAGAGACCGCGCGGATCCTTGGTCCGGGACCTGTCCGACTTAGGATTGGGTCTTCAGATAGGCGATGAGGTCGTTGATCTTCTTGTCGTCCGCGATGCCCTGGAAGATCATCTTGTTGCCGGGCACCTTCGTCTTCGGATTCTTCAGCCACTCGTGCAGGTTGGCCTCATCCCAGGTGATGCCGGAGTTCTTCAGGGCGGCGGAGTAGTTGTAGCCCTCGTAGGTGCCCGCCTTGCGGCCGACGACGCCCTTCAGGTCAGGACCCACGCCGTTCTTCTGGAAGTTGTGGCATGCCTTGCAGGGGGCGAACGCCTTCTCGCCGGCCGCGGCGTCGCCAGCGTCCTGGGCCTGCGCGGCGAGAGGCATGACAACGGCGAGAACTGCGCCGATTGCGAGCATACGCATGTATTAACCCCAATCCAGAAGATAAGCTTCGCGTTTCTGGCAGAAAAAACGCGCGATGCAAGCGAAAAAATCTGAGCCTGAGCGCAGATTATATTGTGAGTTGACTCACATCATCTCGGAGCCCGTGCCGGCCGCGATGGCAGATCTTCGGCGGGCGGTCGCCGTCCGGTGGCGAGTCGAGGCCCGTG
Source organism: Methylobacterium sp. D53M (assembly GCF_053345625.1). Classification (NCBI taxonomy): domain Bacteria; kingdom Pseudomonadati; phylum Pseudomonadota; class Alphaproteobacteria; order Hyphomicrobiales; family Methylobacteriaceae; genus Methylobacterium; species Methylobacterium sp. D53M. Next base: position 1,007 of record NZ_JBKFAL010000037.1, on the reverse strand, counting down.
CACGGCTCGTCACGCCCGCGATGGGGCACAGAGTTGTCGGAGCCGGCGAACCTGAGAATTCTTCCAAGTTTGGCATGTCAGGATGTTGACGTGCGCCGAGGCGCGATAATCCATCCCGCGTCGGAAAATCTGTCGCGCTGTCGAAGCCGAGGGCGCACGAGAAAGGGCCCATCGCGGCGAGCCCTGCAAGGAGGACGATGGGCGCGCTCGGTTCTAGGCGGCGAGCGGCATCCGGATCACCGGCGGATGGGACTCAGGCGCCGCGGCGGCCCGGGTCATCGCCGCGCCGGCATCCCAGGCCACGAGTGCGGCGATCCGCGCGGCGAGGATCGTCGTCTCCAGGATGCGGGGCGACGCTGTCGGCGGGCGGGGCATCGTTGGTCGGTGGCTGGTCATGACGGCTCCGCGGCTTCCTGCGAGGGCCATGCGCCCGAATGGTTACCGCCGTGTCTCCGCCAGGACGGCGCGCGCGGTTGTGATGCCGGCGCCCCGGCGAGCGTCTGGGAGGGCGCATGTCTCGATGTAGGCCTCATCCGCCTGCTGGGAGGTTTCGCGCTGACCAGATGCACGACGGCCCGCGCAGTGACCTGACCGGCTGGCTTTGGACCGGGCTGATTGAGAGGATCAGCCAGAATCGAAGGCGTCGGACATGCGGCGAGGTCGGAAGACGAGCGGGGAGCAGGTCGTGCTGAAGCTGCGCCAGATCGAGGTGCAGACGGCACAAGGCAAAAGCTTGGCGCTGGCGTGCGAGGAGGCGGAGATCTCTGAGCAGAGCGACTCACGCTGGCGCAAGGAGTACGGCGGCCTCCAAGTCGACCAGGCCAGGAAAATGAAGCAGTTGGAGCGCGAGAACGCTCGGTTACGGCGGCTCGTGGCGGACCTGTCTTTGGAAAAGCCGGTACTGGCGGACGTCGCCTCGGGAAACTTGTAGCCCCCGAGCGGCTCCGGCAGGCGGTCGATGGCATCCGGGAGAAGTACGGCCTCTTCCGAACGTCACGCCTGCCGGA
>NZ_JBKFAL010000036.1:0-41083 GCF_053345625.1 Methylobacterium sp. D53M | reverse complement strand
GCCGGGCGATCGGAGGACCCTATCGGCCCGTGCGTGCCCATCTGGGCGTTCCGTCACCTACTGCCTTACAGGACTCTCGGCGTAAAACACGAAGTAGCCGATGAACCGCGTTGCGTCCTCCGCACGCGCATGGCGGAAGCCGGCTGGCGGCGGCTCCGTGGGTCGCACGGTTCCGACGAACTCCCAATCAGCGGCTTGGATAAAGGACGGCACAGGTCTGCCATGAACGATTGCGCATCGGATCGCAGGCTCAAAGCGGCGGCGGAACACGGTATAGAAGCGGGCCGGCATTCAGGCCCTCCTCTGCCAGGTAGCGCTCTCAATAGGGTACCGCGTTCTTGGCCCGCTGTCGTGGGTGTCGGTTACTCGGTCTGCCGACCGATGAGCGCGAGCGCTAGGTGGGGCTTACATCTATCGCCGCTGATGGCTACCCGACAGTCTCCAAAGACCTATCGCATAGTACTGGTTCAATTTCATCGCAGGATGGAGTGTAAGAGCACCACCCACATTGACCTAGATCAGCAGCCCTAGGCGCGTTCCATTGGGAGCACTCCGGACAGATTTTTAGTACTAGCTTCGAGCCGTGCGCAAAGGCAAGGCCGCGGCCTCGAAAGGTTACGCGCCCCTGAGGAGGATCAGCGGGCATCTTTGCTCCCTGATTGATACACAGGTTGTTGTCCAGAACCTGTCTGGGCTAACGAGATTGTCAACCCTCCTGGACGGTACCGCCCGTAATTTGTGCATCTGGCAGCGAGGCCGTGCCGATCTACCGCCTCAAATGCGTCCTGCGCTTCAAGACAGGGCACGCGGGAGCCGCCTTCGACGAGGTAGCCCTCGCGGCAGACAATCCCGACGAGGCGATCAAGTTGGCTAAGATGTACCGCTGCGCGACGCCAGGCATGACTCTGAGTGTAGCCGTGCTACTCGACGAGATTGGCGCACCGATTTGGTCACATCGTGCGCCAGATCTTGGTGATCCTTCCTTCTCGTCGTCACGACGCGGCTACGGATGAAGCTACTGACGTTTCGAACGACTTGGTCCCAATTGCGGGTTTGATGCTGGGCTTTGCTGTGCGCTCCTGGATCTCAGTGTGCGAGGTCCTTGGCTCTGCCGCGCACGCGCGGCACCGACCCAGACTCACTTACGGGCCTCGCTCGTTCCGGCGAGCGCTGACAGCATCACGCTGTCAGTTCCGATTTCGGCACCGGCGTAGCCGAGGGCACGCGCGAGCAGATCTCGGGCACGCCAGACGCGGCTCTTCACGGTGCCGATCTGGCATCCCATGATTTCCGCAACCTTCTCGTAGGGCAGGTCCGACACCGTCACGAGCATCAGTGCTTCGCGCATGACTTCGGGGATCCGGCCGAGGGCGGCCTGGACGTCCTGTAATTCCAGACGACCTCCTTGATCAGGAAGCGTGACTAGGCGGGCAGCGTAGCTACCGTCGTCGTCCTGCACCTCCCGGCGCTTGCGACGTTCGGAGTAGAAGTGGTTGCGGAGGATCGTGAAGGTCCAGGCCTCCAAGTTCGTACCGTGCTGGAAGTGCGCTCGGTTCCTCCAGCCCCGCAGAAGCGTCTCCTGCACGAGATCATCGGCCTCCGTCACATCGTGTGTGAGGGATATGGCGAACCTGCGCAGGCTTGGCCCCACCGCGAGAAGCTGCTTCTGGAAGTCAGCTTCGTCGCGGCTGCGCGCCTTTCCGAGCGCCATATCGAGCTTGGCCAGGACGTCGGCGAAGTGTGCCGCCGCATCCAGTTCGGCATCCTCCTGCGCGTAGGCCGCCGCTAGCAGGCTGCCCAGCCGTCTCCGGATCTGTTCAGGGAGTACGACCTGGACGGCTTCCTCGGGATCCGCAGCCAGCTGCGATGGTGCTTCCGGACTCGTGCTCATCGTAGGCGCCAAGGGAAGGCATACATCATCGACCTGCGCCGTCCGTTCGATAGATCGGCCGCCTACATACCCTTACCGCATAGCTCGGTCAGTGCGACCAACCGCGCGAATTCTCGGTGTGGCTGATCCGTCGAGGTCGACCGCTGCCCCTCGGCAGCCCTTCTTCGGTGTCGTATCCACAACCTGCCTTTGTGGATCTCCCTTATCCGTGGGGTGCACCGTTTTGCACCCTATGCTGCCCAGCAGCGCTGGGGCCGCGGATCGACCTCCCCTCCGGAGCCACTGCAGCCACTCCCGGCTGATGATCCGGAGCACGTTCGGATCGGATTTCCGGCCTTGATGCCGGCGCTCCTGGATGGTCAGCAGGCCGTCGCCCTCGGCCAGGCGGATCGCCGCCTGAGCCAGCCGTCGGCAGACGCCCGCCCGCGCCGCGATGGCATCGATGCAGAGCCCGCAGGCGCCCTGCCGGGCCATCTCGTCCCCTACGACGCGCAGCACCGCGAGCTGCCCGGTGGTGAACCTGCTGGCGAGAGCTGGCGGCATCGGGCCGGAGCAGGCGAGACGGCGACGGCGCTCGATCGCCACGGACCGCTCAGGAGCCCGCTGGAGGCGCTTCGGCGGGAACAGCGTCACACGGCCGAGCGGAATGCCGACAGGCACCACGGCCTCGCGGATCGCGGCCCTGCGGTTGTGCAGCACCTCGGCGAGCCCCTGCGCCTCTGAGTCGGTGACGGTCTCGGCGGTGTGGGCCTGCCAGATGGTGCGCGACAGGCTGTCGAGCTGCGCAAGCGTGCGCGCGCCGTCGATGGCCGACCGCATGGTGGCGTGAAACATCGGTCCCGGTCCCTCACGGGCCGCGGCTAGGGTCCAGGCAAAGCTTCCCCGGTGCGAAAGTTGGCGCTTTCGCTTGACTCCCAGCGGGAGATCATGGCTTGTGAGGGGAACCGCTTCCGGCCTCACAAGGCCCCAGGTTTTCGACGGCCCTCCAGTTTGGCGACTGGGGGGCCGTTGGCTTTTCAGGGTCTATCTCGCGGCGATGGTCTCCTGAATGGCCGGCTCACGACTCGCCGAGGCGAGCACGGCCGTGACCGCCCATGTCGGCCGGGGCGCACGGTTAAGTCAACGTTGAGAGGTGTGGCGGGCAGCAAGTGCCAACGCCGCGCCTAGCCCGCGGCTGCCGCTCCGCCTTGACTACGGAGTTTCGCCTGGACCCGCCGGGCCATCGCTTTCACCTGCTGGACCGAAGCGACCCGGTCGTAGCCGCGGCCCTCGAGGCCATTGAAAAGCGCCCGGCTCAGCTCTGCGACCTTGCCGTGATCGACAGCCACGGTGGCAAGGTAGGCCCGCATCAGCTCGGCCGCGATGTCGTCGCGTTCGGGCGTCTTGGCCTCCTTCAGCCGCTCCCGGTAGCCCTGCTGGTACTCCCGCTGCTTTCGCTTCCGGCGCCGGTACTTCGCCAGGTCCTGCTGATCGTGCCAGTCCATCGCACAGGGCTCCTCTGTTCGCCTGTGCTGAGGGATCATCACCCGAACGATGCAAGCCGAAATAGAAAATCGTGTGGGTACGTACTCCGCCACAGCCAAGCTATAGGTGCCGCGCGGGGTCCGTTGCCCGTTCTCGAAAACCCGGTGAGCACGTCCGGTTTCGGTCTTGGTATCTTATAGGGGTTGGCCGGGTGGACTCACGGGGTGAGCAGATCCGGTGAGAGGCAACTGCGGGGATGATTAGCGCCACCATGCCGTCCGGACCCTCGACCCTCGCGGACCTGCGCAAAGCAGGCGTCATCGGCAGCCGGGAAATCGTCGCCGCGATCGACGCCTACATGCTGGATCCAGACGCCGGCCCCTACCTCTTCCCGAGCGGCCACAGCTTGGACCTAGCGGGCATCGTGGATGCGACGCCTGCCTTGGTGCGGGTTGAGCGCGCCGGCCCGCAGGAGAAGACGTTCCGCAATGCGCTGGCCGTCGCGATCATGGCCGCCTGCCCGACCCCGCCGTAATCCGTCGGCGACTCGGTCCGGCCCTGACCTGCTCACGGGGCGGGGTAGCGCCTGATCTCACTGCTGACGTCTTGCTATCGAAACGGCAAGGCTATGTCGCCATTCGGTCGCACCCAGCCCTAGGATCAAAACTCCAGCTCCTGCGTCATCGGCTGGGCGGCTTGCGGCCGCGTTTCTAGCCTGCAGGCTTCATGCGCATGTTCCGTTGGATTGGCCGCGTTATCGCTTGGGTCGGCCGTCTGTGCATCTCGGCTTTTGTAGGTACCGTAGCGCTGTTCGGAGCGTCGCTGGACTTCATACTCGGCGTCGTCGCTCGACTCTACGAACGCTTCGATGCCGGCTGGACCCGCCTTGGCAACGAAGCAAGGCAACGCCATGTGCGAGAAGGTCGCCGAACCATAAATCCTGTCGACCTCGACAGCGTGTGAGCTGAGCGCCCTACTGATCCGTGATGTCGATGCTGGCCCGCGCCTGCATCACGAGCTTGCCTTCCGCGTCGTAGGCCCGGGCACTGCATTCGGTCGCTCCATCGATCGCGCCTTCGTCGTGGAGCATCGCGGTAAGCGTCTGCCGAAGCATGGTGCGTAATGCCCCGCGGCTAGACAGCTCGACGCCCTCGTCGTCCTCGACTTCGGTACCGTTGGCCGTGCTAATGAAATAGCGTGACACGCCCGCCTCCACGCTGCGGGTTCCCCATGCGATAACGACGCCCCCCCCCCGATGATGGTTCTCGGCTGCCGAAGGGGCGATGCGCGCACGAAAAAGCCCGCGCCGGCGAACCGAGCGGGCTTTTCGCCAGAGGTCGTAGAGTCAACGCGGAGCCTCCAGCTTGGCGCCGGCTGTTGAGACGGGTGCCCAGGTAGAGGGATAGCACGCGGGCTATGAACTAATGCCCGCCACTCTCACTCCGCCGCTGCAGCCTTCGACTTGCGGGCGCGGGTGGGCTTCTTCGCTGACGCCCCGGCAGTCTCGGTCGCCTTTTTCCGGCCAGTGGCCTTGGGCACCTCCGCAACCGTCTCGTCGGCGGCGGCCTTCGGGGCTGCGTTCCGGCGCAGGTTGCCGAGGCCAGTGTTCTTCGCCAAGGCCGAGCGCATCTCGGAGTAGCTCGGGGCGGTCATCGGGTAGTCGACCGGCAGGCCCCACTTCGCCCGGTACTCGTCCGGGGTGAGACCCACACCTTTGAGGTGGCGCTTCAGGGTCTTGTACGGCCGGCCGTCTTCGAAGCTTATCAGCGCGTCGTGCGTGATCGACCTCCGGATCTGGGCCGGGGTGGCACGGTCGACCTTCGCCTCAACCGGAGCAGCAGGGCTGCTCAACCCGTTCAGCGCGCCGTGGATCGCGGACAGAAGCGCCGGCATCTCGGAGACAGGCACGGAATTGTTCGACACGTAAGCGGCCACGATGTCGGCCGTTAGCTCGATAAGGTTGCTCAGATCCAGAGCCGAGGTTGATGTAGCGTCGTCCAATGATGCCTCCTGCGTATGTGGCTGAGACCCACGCAGCAACATCAATTCCTAGTCAAGACGTATCTATGTGAAATTCACCGACAACACTGGATATCTGGTAGCTTGGTAGCTAGTTGCTGCGCTGGTTTTCCCGCGCAGTTGAAGTGGGCGAGAGCAGCCAGCCAGGCGCTCGGAGAAGACTGGGCTAAGAATGCGGGATCGCCGGACGCACAGCTGTCGCCGCTCTCGTTCGTGCCATCGCTGGCGGGAGCCGAAGACTGAGCAGACGCTATCGCTGGTCTGAACCGTCCGCGCGACCCCGCCCCTATCCGCTGTCAGGACAGAGAAGCCACCGACCCCACCAGCGCGAGCCGATACGCAACGCGGCTCAGCCGGCCACTACTGTCGCCTGATTGCGGTCCGATAAATGAGGCTACAATCCTAGCGCATGATCCGTTCCGAGCTCATCGCCCGCATCGCAGCGCAAAACCCGCATCTCTACTTATGGGAGGCCGAGCAGGTGATCGATGCAATCCTCGACACGATGGCCACCGCTATGGCCCGCGGCGACCGTTTGGAGTTGCGTGGCTTCGGCGTGTTCGAAGTTCGCCAGCAACCGGGCCGGATCGTCCGCAACCCGCGCAACCAGGCTGCGGTAGAGGTGCCTCCCCGGACTGCTGTTCGGTTTAAGCCAAGCAAGGCAATGACGGCTCGGCTCAAATCTAATGCCCGACCGACGGTACCGGAGGGCATAAATGACCGTATCGCTACGGAAGTTTCCATAAAGCAATACTAAGAAACATATCTGTGCAATATGTCACTCTGAAAATAGACGGCCAGAAATTTTGCGTATATCGAGCGCTGCGAGCTCTTTCAAACGGAGCCGACCAGGGAGGCCAACGGTTTAGACGCCTGCGATTGCACAGGCGTCTGATAAGCATCCTGGAGCGCTCGTTGTCCAATCGAACATCGACAAGCGGAAAGACTGCTCGTTTGGAGCAGGTCTTCCGGCAACGCGCCTCAAAGCGGCGCAGGGAGAAGCCGAAGGAGGTCTTGGACGAGCCATTGATAAAGCCGGTGCTCGCATTCGGCGGCGTAGTCCACGCAGCAATTCGCGACCGTTGGCAATCCGCCCGCCCTTTCGCCGGCCATACAGATGACAGTCTGCACCGAAAGGCCGTGTGCCGTGCTCTCACCAAGCACACTAAGGAGGAAGTCCAACGCGAGCTAGTACTCCGCGGTAGTTAGGTTACCGAGCCTGCAGCTTTCAGGTCAATGGGTATCTGTAAATCCTTGACCAACTCGCCGACGCCTATCGTTCGCCCGGCTATCCACCTTTAATCACGGTCCACCGCGCGCGCATCACGTCTTTGATTTGGTCGCGTAGCATACTCTCGGACGGCGGCACCGCCGCCACACTAACCGGTCCGAGCATTGCATTGATCAATGTTATGACGTCACCATCCGCTTCCTGATCAGTGAAAGCCTCCAGCGTCCGCGCTCGAACTCTTTCGATATCGACCTGACCGCGGAGTGCGCCGACCAGAACAGTATTGACGGCGAACAATACACGAAGCTGATCCGACATTTTTCTCATAATAGCAGCTTGCTGGGACGTGATCAGCGCCAGAGTCTCAAGTTTGTATTCAGCGGATTGGTCATCGCGATCGGGCATCCCTCACCCTCGGAAATCGAATTTTCAGCATCAGTTAAGCGGCGATCCGACCTTCGCATCATGCCCCGAACCTGTGCAATTTCTGGCAAATTTAGTGTGCCGAGTAGGCCGCTTATCACCTCATGGGCCCTACCCACCGTCGGGCGGTCAGCAAGAGGACCGGTCGGCCTGCATCAAGACGGGCAGAGGGCCGCCGCGCTTGAGTACATGCATGGCAGCACGCACCACGCTTTACGGTCTGGCACATTTCAATCTCGCCGGATTGCTCAATATCGCCCGCTGCCGTCCTCACAAAGTCGCGAGCGGCATCCGATGTTACAAAACGTTACATTCAGCTTGCCTGAGTGGTGCCAGAGTGCGGAAGTCGACTGTAATCGACCTCCACGCCCGTGACCTGGTGACCCCCTCAATTCTCTAGCGAGCGGGCGTGGATGCATAATTCTTGCGTCGGCTCGACGTCGAGCCTCCTCTCGACCGCCACGGCCGCCCCGACGTTCGTCCCCCTTACCGAAGGGCGGGCGTGGATGCCATGTGTCGGGGAGGTGGCTTACGCCGCCAGCAAAGCCGTCCACGCCCCCGCCGCGTCGATCTGCTTGGCGCACACTAGAATGCCGTCGGCCGAGCGGCGCACCTCGACGATGTGCGGCACGCCAGAGGCCAGCGGTACGCCCAGTCCGAGATCGAAGCCGATCCGGCCGTCACCGATGCCGGCCGTGGCAAGGTCCGCGCGGTACTCGCTGGCCACGGTGAACGCCACCACAGCCCCATCCACCATCACGTCCAGGCAAACCGGAACATCGGGCTGCGCCGTGTTCTGCGCCCAGCCCCCCACATGCAGCAGACCGTCAGCTCCGACCACGCATCGGTCCAGCCACGCCCGCACGGGGCCCAGGTCGGCAGAGTCGCTCGATGAGATGGCGCGACGGGCCAAGCGCCCGCGCAGCGCGGCGAGTTCCGAGCCGAGTTCGGTGCGCGGAGCGTAGGGCCCGGGTGCTGTGCCCGCATCAAGGGCTTGGACACCATCAAAGCCCACGCGCACGCCCGGGGCAGCTAGGAAGCTCTCGGCCGGAGTGTTCTCGGCGACCAGGAGGTCGTGACTATCGAGTTCGACGTGCCAGTAGGTAAGATCCGCTACGGCCTCGCCGCGAGTGATCGAGGTGCCGTTGACCAGATGGCCAGCCGCCACGAACAGGCCGTCGACCATCAGGGCGTGATCGGGTGAGACGAGCAAGTCTCGGGAGGGCACGCCATCGCTGAGCGCACCTGCCTTGATGCGCACTGGTCGGTCGGCCTGCGGGGCGGCGAGACCGCGATAGCTCCGGCTGCCAATCCAGCGGATCGGACGGCACTGACCGGAAGCAGTCACAATCACATCGCCGATAGCCAAGGCCTCTACAGCAACGACACCTAAAACGGTGAGAATGCGCGTGCCACTGACGTAGCAAGGGACTCCAGCATTAGAGCTGGCGGCTAATGTAGTATCGGCTACCGTAGTTACTGAAAGGGAATACCTCCCAGGTAAAACTTGTTCAACTGTCAATAGCCTGTTACTTATAGAGCCCAGCTCAACGCTACCGATATTTTGTCCTGGGTTGATCCCATTTGCCGCGGGCAATAGAACATCAATTTGATAATCTTGAGGGGGTATAGGGCCGGCGTCGGCACTGGGCGGTCGGAAACGAGCCACACCGTCTGACCGTAGATTAATTTGCGCGATTAGCTCCCCACTTCGTTTTACTTCAAAAAACAAATTCGAATTTGTTGCGTTGTATAGATTGAGATAGTCCATATCCTACCCCCAAAGCTAATTTTTTGTCAGTTTCGAGATAAAACATACAGCTGATACACTCCAAGCCATGATCGCTTTACCAACGAAGCGAGTCTATAGATTTGTCCGCTTCGTCCAACCATACATAGATAATGTTCGGCAGTGTGGCCTAATTGGCATTATGCGCGCTCAAGCATGTCGAGGAGCACCAAGCCTGCGGCGGCGATGACATTGCCACGACCGCGCCAGGGCAGGATTTCGGCCGCCGACTGCGGATCGACCGGCACCTCCGGCAGCACCTTCTCGGCCGACTCGTGCTCGCGGTCATGGTCCCCGCCTCGCATGTAGACGACCTGGCTGCCCTCATGGTTCTCAGGAGCCGCCAGTGAGGGCTCCGCGTCGGCCCCGTCCTCAAGATCAGGATCCCTGTCGAGGCGGTCGAGCACAGCGATGATGCGGTCCGCGGCGTCCAGGGCGGTCTGTGCCGCCTCCTCCAGGCTGGCACGTAGGTCGGCGCCGGCTAGCGGTGGCAGGGCCTCGGGAGCGGCCTGTTTCGGACGCGGGGTGAACTGGAGCACGTCGCCCATGGGGTCAGGTCTCGGGGTGTGAAGCGAAAAGGCCCGGCAGGATCCGGCCGGGGCGGTACGCACGGCTACGGAAGGAAGGGGCGGTCAGCGGCCCGCCAACTCGGCCGAGGCGTGGGCCAGCAGCTCGCCAGCGAACACCGCGATCTCGTCCGGGTCGCCGTTGTCGATGATCGGGCGGGCGCGCAGCATCAGCCGGATCTCGCGGTCGACCGGACTAGCCGGCCTTCGGCGTGCCGCCTCCTTGTCGACCGCGCTCTCTACGCTCGTCAGGGCATCGCCGAGCCAGAGCATCAGTCTGCCGAGGTCGTTGTGCTCCGTTGCTCCGTAGTGGTTCTCGCGCCGACGGCATCGAGGCCCCCAGGTGTAGGCGTAGGCCGCGGCGCCGACGTGCTCGGCGATGTCCTGTATGTCCCGCAGCTCCTTCATCGTGGCAGACGCGAGGTCGAGCATGCCGACGAGGCTGGGGGTGGCCGCAGCAGGCTGTCGCGCCGCGGCGGCTGTGAACGCCAGGATGTCCCGCACGAGGCCTTCGCCGAGCCCGACAACCCACTCTTGGCCGATGTCGTCGCTGCGCTGGGCGACGCGGGCCTTGAGCTTCAGCCCGGCCAGCGATGCGGCCGGCAGATCCGCGATCTGCTCTTCGATCCGGAATAGGGCCGCTCCGACCTCGGCCCAAGCCTCCTCGTCCGTCTGCTGCTCCAGAAGGTCCGCGGCGGCTTCCCAAGCGGGGGCGAGAGCCACCAGTTCGGCATCGCTCTGCTCGCGCAGCGCCTGCGTGGCGGGCTCGGCGCTCGTCCGGAGAGCCTGGGCAGCCTCGAACGCGCGGTCAGACCGGAATGTGAGAGCATGCACTGCGTCGCTGCGCAGCTCGCGCCGGATCCGAGCCTCCCACGCGGCGTGCTCCTCGGCCGTCAGGTCGCCAGCCTCGATTATGCGGCGCCGGCCAATCTCCTGCTGCACATGGGTGTGCATCTGCAGGGCGGTGAACGCGATCCAGTGTGCCATGGGCCGGCGCACGACCTTGCCGGTGGCATCGGCATAGGAGACCGTACCGTCGCGGTGGTCGATGCCGCAGGCGGCCAGCACATCACCAGTGCCGCCGGCCTGGGCGACTTGCTCGGCGTGAGACGGCAGCGCCTCGGCCTGAGGTTCGGCCGCCGGCTTCATGACCGAGATGCGGGCCTGCAGCTCGGCGGCACGCTCGCGCAGGCTGGCGGCAGGATCGCGACGGATCAGCTTCTTGAGGGACGTGCTCAGGGACATCGCGGGATCCTCGAGGGTGAGGGCGCGGGCGACCGGCCCGCTCGGTCCGGGTTGGGTTCAGAGCAGGGAGGCGAGGCCGGTGAGGACCATGCCGCCGCCGATGATGGCGATCGCGGCCAGCAACTCGCCGGCGACGTCGAGGAAGCGGAAGCCGCGGGCGCGCGGGGTCTCGGGGCGGATCGCCTCGACGATCACCCGGGCGTCTAGCTCGCCCGGCAGGGGCTCGTTCGGGATGTTCATGAACCGGCCGTCGACCGGGAGGCGGCGGCGCGCTGCAGGAACCGCAGCAGCGCTGCGGACCGGGACGGGCTGCGAGAAATTCGGGATGCGGGCGTGCGTCATCGTTCGGGCTCCCGGTGGGGCTCGTGGCGGTGGGTCGGTGGTGGCGAGGGAAGCCGACGCGAGGCGTCGGGTTGGTCAGGCGGCTAGCTGGGCGCGGCGCGGGCTAGCAGCGTGATGTCGAGGGCCGCAGCGCCGGGGCGCTGAGAGACCTTGCGGAGCCGCCGGCGGGCCGCTCGGAAGGCGGCGGGATCGCCGGACACCTCGGCGCGGTCGCGGTAGTAGGTGACGAGCGCGGCGGCGGCCTCAGGCGTTGAGGGCGTCAGGGCGTGAAGCTCGAACCGCGCGGTGGTGCGGGCCTCGCGCAGGCAGATCCGGTAGGCGGGCCAGCCTGCGGGGCACGCCAAGCCAGCAGCCTGTATCTCGCGAGCGAAGCGTCCGGCCTCGCGGCAGGCGGCGTCTGCGGCCTGAGCCCGGCGGATCGCGGCCGGGAACGGATCGGCGGCAGCGGGGATCGCGCGGTAGGCGGCGAGCGCCATGGTCGCGGCAAGCGCGGAGCGGCGGGTGAGAGGCGCGGTCACGACGCGAGCCCGCTGTCGAGAGCCCAGCGCGGATGATCGCCGTCGGGGCCGTACAGGTCGGGCAGCAGCACCCAAAGCCGGTCATCAATCCGATTGAGGAGGTCATCGGCCACGTCGGACGCGACGGACCGCAGACCCTCGTCCTTGAACTGGTCGGCGTCAGCGCGCCCGTCGCCATAGACGTAGTTCGCCAGGGCCATGCCGAGCACCGCGCCGCCGATCTCGGCCTGTGTGGCGGGCGACAGCATGTGCCACGCATCCGTCAGGGAGAACGGGAGCGGCAGGCGGGACCAGAACGCGGCGTGGTTGGGCAGCCGGGCGGTGTCGTCGCCGCGAAGGGCGGGAGCAACGGCGGCCGCGGGAGCAGTCGTGGCGACAAGGAGACCGGCGGCCAGCGCGCGGCGGTTGATGCGTGCGGACATCAGCGGAGCCTCAGTGGACGGCGGCGCGGTGGGCGGCCTTGGCGACCTGCCATGTGGCCTTAAGGGCGGACGACATGGCCTCGGCGCGGGAGACGCCGCAGCGCTCCTGGATGCCGGAGGCAGCCTTGCAGGCGGCTGCCATGATGGCGGCGCGGTCGTAGCGGCCGGCGACGACGAGGGGGCGGGTGCGGGCGCCGAGCTGGATCAGCGCGCGGGCGCCAAGCATGCCGGCGGGGATGGCAGGCCGGCTGTCGTACAGCGAGCGGGAGATGCGGTTCCAGGAGACGGTGCGGTGGGGCATTTGCGGCCTCAGAGGCAACCTTGTGCCTGAGACGCAATCTAGAAGACAAGGATGTTTCTTGTCAACAGCCTTGTGCCTCAGATACAATCTGGTTGCTGAATGAGGTTGGATCCGTGGTCGCTTCGCTGTCTCCCCGCCTGTGCCGCGCCGGGCGCTCGTTCCTTGGCTGGGAGCAGGCAAACCTCGCAGAGGCGTCTGGCGTATCGAAATCCACCATCGGAGCGTTCGAGCGCCGGGAGGAAAGCGCCCGCCTCACGACGATGAACAACCGCGCATTGGTCGAGGCGTTTGAGGCTGCCGGCCTGGAGTTCATCCCAGAGAACGGGGGCGGGGCCGGGATCCGGTTCCGGGAGCGGAAGGCGTGACGGGGCTTGCTGCGAGCAGCGTAGGCGCGGTGGCAGAGGCTTCGCCGTACTACTGGAACATCCTCTTCGCGGTTGCCGGCAGTCTGATCGGCTCTCTCGCATCCGTAGCGTTCTACAACGCTGGTCGGTTGGTGCGTGTCCGACGCCAGCGGCTCGCGAGCGATGAGGCGTTCCGGAAGCTGGAAGCGAAGAAGCTGAACGAGCACATCAAGCTCCTCGGCTCCTTCTGCAACACGGTTGGGGCCGCAATCATTGGCGCAGCGTTCATCGTGCCTTACATTGGGCAGCATACGATCCCAGATCCAGATAAGGTCTGGTGGGTCGGAGTCGGTCTGGCGCTGCCCCTCGCGGGCCACGTCGGGCTACGGTTCATGAAGAGCGAGTGATATGCGATGACCGCGACCGCTCAACTCCTGCTGATGGCTGGCCTCGTGATCGGCAGCGGCCTCAGCTACCTCGCGCTGGCCTCGCGCGCGTACGATAAGCGCTTCCCGAAGCGCGAGGGTTGATCCTTGCCGGCGCTATAAAGGCGCATGGCGAAGCGTCCCCTCCACATCCCCGATCGATCGGAGGTCACCGACGACACGCCGCTGCGCCTCGCTGTAGCGGCCGCCCTCGCCTATCCTGACGGCTCTATGACGGCGAGCGGCCTTCGGAGAGAGCGCGACGCCGGGCGCCTGGTAACAGAACTCACGGCGGGGAAGGAGTTCACCACCCTCGCAGAGATCGAGCGCATGCGCGAGCTTTGCAGACGGAAGGTCGAGCCCAAGCCCTCAGCTCAAGCACTGCGATCGTCGGCAGCCAGCAATGAGGAGAAGTCACGGATCGCTTCGGCGGCCCTGATGCTGACCATAGAGCGCCTCAAGACTGGAGCCGCAGCCAAACGAAAAAAGTGAGGTTTTGAGACCTAAAATAACATCAGATCAATAAGTTTTTATCCAGTTACTCCGTCTCTTTATCTTGCGTTGATGAAGCAGACATTCTTGCAAAAAGGGCTTCTAAGGGCCTAACAACCCACGGAACCTCTAGCCAATTGGCAAGACCGAGTAAAAATATCAGGAACAAGATATTGATAAAAGCAATCCCAGCTGAACTATCTATGGTTTTTCCCAAAATAACATCAAATGAAATAGTAAGTCCAAAGATCCAGAAAAATCTCTCGATCCTTCTTTCCGCGCGCTCATTCTGAAGTTGCGACTCTAAAACCGCTGAGGTTGTCGAAGCGGGGCCTTGGTCCCGCCTCGAAAGAACTATGCTAGTTGTCCTTGAGGTGCCCGTCCCTGATACGGTCGCCGTACTCTCGGGCAATGTCTCGGTCTGGGATTGTGACGCCTCTGGCTCCCGGGACATAATGCTTAGCCCACGCTCCGCCTTCCCAGTGAGTGATCTCTACTAACTCACCAGCCCTCTTTGGAAGAAGATCGCGGCATATTTCCTCAAGGAAAATGCGGCGCTCATCATCTTCTTTAAAGCGCCTAGCCTCAAAGAAGACATTGCTAATTGGCTTTGAGCCAAACATACGAACTTTGCCGTATAGTTCTGGCTCAACCGGACCATAATCCCAGGCTTCGAAGCTCGCGTCTACCAGACGCTCACCTTCGTTGCGCCCCATATGGATCATCTGCGCCAAGTAAAGCAGCTTCTGCAACTGTAAATTCGTTACATTCCAGCCGCCTCTCTCGCAAATGAATTTGCTGACTGAGTCAAGACGTGCTGCCATTTTGCGACAAGGCGCAGAACTTTTACGTCGCTGCGCCCCTCCTGTTCCAGCCATACTGGCCGAGGTGGCCGCATAGCGTGTCAACCCAATATGGTGTTTTTCATGGTTATATTCTTGTTTTGTTCTGATGCAAGGGCGATATGTCGCATCGCGTCTGCGGTGCCCTATCTTGCGTGGCCTCGACGCCTTTGGGTGAGGCTGCGCTTCGATAGAGTTTCGGGCCGCCATCATCCCTCCCCGCGCGCGGCCCTGATGTCGGAGGCCCGGGCCACCTGGCGCCCAGTCTCCCGAGCCGCATAGTCGATGTCGGGGTTGAACGATTGCTCACGGAAGGGCTGGGCCGACGTGCGATTGACCTCGGCCTTGGCCAGCTTGAACGCCTCGGCTGCAGGGATCGCGAGGCGGAGCATGGTGGCGAAGCCCTCGATCACCAGGTCCTCGGCGTGCTGGTGGCCGCGTGCGAGCTGACGCAGCTCAGCTAGGGCTGGCTCTGGGTCTGCCCGGACGCGTCGGCGGAAGGCCCCGCGGTGCCATGCCTTTCGATTGAACTCAGGGGTTCTGCGGGCTGCCAAGCGGCGCTCAGTCTCCTTCGATGGGCGGTACCTAGCGATCAGACTGTCATCGCGGGGAATGCCAAGGGTGTGGCACTTCCTCCATTGTGCTCGCAGGGTGCGGTTAGGGAGAACGCAGAAGGGGTCGGCGCGGAGGGCAGCTAATTCCTCGGGCGTCCAGCGCCCCCGCCAGCGATGTAGCCGGTCAAGATTTATTGTCCCGTTAGCGGCATTCTTCTCTAAGCGGACTGCAGTTGCTCGCATCTCCCGCAAAACTATCTTGCATTTCAGAGAACAATATTTCTTAAATTGGTCCTTCGTTATCATAACTGATTGACAGTTTTCGCAACGCTTCTCATGTAGCGGCCTCGGCGACAGAACACCGTTATGACGTTGTTCCGATTTTCTCCTGGCATTTCTCCGATTTTGACAAACTTCAGAACAATACATTCTGCGATAACTATGATGAATGAATTTCGAACCGCATTCATAACACGCCGTCATTGTCAGATCTCCAGGGCTGACTCGACGGATAATGTGTGTTCGCAATCCCAGTGACGCTCAACCCAGCATAGTGGGCGCCTTAGTCTTTAGCCATGAAGCTTGGCGGCGCGGTTCAGCGATGGGCTATGAGGTGCCCTGCCCTATCCCGCGCGATCCGCGCGCGATGCCGGCTAGGCCTGGCAAGTTCCTGTCGCTTGAACCGGCCGAAGATGGCCTACTCCACCGTGCGCCACTTCACGGGCGGCAGGGCCTCACCGGGCGTCGTCGCATCCCGTTGGTAGAAGGTTCGCCGATCGCCGGTCACCACCTCGGCGATATCGTCGATGGCCTCGATCACCTTCAAGGTCGCGTTGTAGAGCGGCCCCTGCGGCTTGGCCCTGGTGAGGACCAGGACGCACTGCTGCCGCAACCGCCGAACGTCCTCCAGGAAGGCGACCTCCTCGGCCCGCACGAAGCCCCCTCGCCTTGCCATAGCCCATCCTGTGATCCCGGGACAGGATCTAGAACGGGCGCAGAACACAGCGAGGCGGATGGCCGAGAACGCCGGCAGCAACCGGCCATGTGTCATGGGCAGACGCGAACAGAGCAGCACCCGTTGACGGCCCGTTAACTATGCTGGGTCACGCTGCCGGTAGCGATCGGTCGAGGGGGCCGAGCGACGGCAGAGCAGCTCTATGGCCTACCCCCTGGCCTCAGTGCGGCCTCGCCGTCGCAGTCGCGCGCTCCTAGCGTGGGCCGCTACTCTCGGATCTGACACCGTGCACGAGGCTCGCCAGGTAGATGGCGGACGCGATCACGGCGCAGGCCATGACGCCGAGGGCTTGAGCGGTTGGCAAGGTCATACCGGCGACCATACCGTCCGGTTGTGGCGAGCATGTTGCCGGATATGGGCAGGGCATTCACGAGCGAGCGATATGGAGGGCCGGGCTCCACGACGGGCGTTTAGGTCACTGCCATGCTTTGGTCCTGCCTGATCCTCATCGCCGAACAGGCGTTCGTGCCCGCGCAGTGGGAGCGCGCCTCCGTGCGAAGAGAGGCGGTCATCGAAGGGCTCATGCTCGGTGCCGTCGCCGCCACCGTTGGCACCGGGGCTCTCGCATTCTCGATGGGAGCTATCGAGATCAGCGGCATAACCCACTGCGTGGACTGGCAGCGGAGGCACGACCAGGTGCGGCTGGACGATGGGCCGCTACCGCCCCTCGCCTCTGAGCACTCCATCCCTCGGCTGCTCAAGCAGAATGCTGCGGATCCCGACCGACCTGCCAGGATGTAGAGCGATGGGGAGTGCCGGTCCGTCCGATTTCAGCCAGGACGGACTGAGACGGTCGAACCGCCTGAGGACCGCGCGCTTGCACACGTCATCACGTTCGCGATGGCTCCCGTCAAAATTGCGCGCAATTGATCTAAGTTGCACGCGACTGACGCTGAGCGTGCTTCAAGCCGGCTTGGTTTTCAAAGGCTTCGACGTGGATCAGCGCGAATTTCCTGACGCGAACGGTGATGGTGAGATGCTTCCGGTTCCCACGCCTGACGCTGTGACGGACCTGATCGTCGCCTTGTCCATTTGCGCGAAGTCCCTCGACCAACTGGCCGACGAGATAGTCCGCTGCGCATCGTGTGCGAATGACCCCATCGCGCGACAGGACCTATTGGCGGCTGCACGGGGCCAGCGCATCCGGGTCTTGGAGGTGCAAGGCATGCTCGCCATTTTCGGCGGCGCTTTCGTTGAACGACATATTGCAGACCAGCGGCCGTAAAGACCTGCATTCAGGAGGCGGTTCTTGCCGCGCCGAACGAATAGTCGCGCTTGGCTAGGGACCTCCTCTCAATGTAATCGCAGAGCTTGCAGCGCCCTACGCACCAGCCTTTCTCCGCACGGTTTCGCAATGAAATGGGCAGCGTTCGGCAAGAGCGCTGCTTCCTCGCGACTGCAACCTGAGCAGACGATTATCTTTGTCTCAGGCCAGCGCTTGCCAGCAGCATGGGCAAGATCACAGCCATCCATCACACCGGGCATGTTCACGTCGGTGTAGAGGAGGGCGACATCTGCGTGCGCCTCCAAGTGCTGGAGAGCACCCTGGGCATGGTCGGCCTCCAGCACCTCGAAGCCCATCGCCGTCAACATGTCGGCGGTGACGAGACGAGTGAATTCGTCATCGTCGGCGAGCACGGCGAGGGGGCGCAATCCTGACATAGATCGACAAATGCGAATTGTCAGACCGCGTTTCAGCTTTGCCGCAAATTTTCTTCCAGGTTGCCGCTATGGCGGCCTTTAGCAACGTAAGCTCACGGTTGGCCAGTAGCGGAGGGCGTTGCCAATTTCCAACCTCGCATGCAATCAGTATTTCACTTATGGTTCATAACGTTACCATGCATGAACATTCACGATCGCTCCTCTCGGACTCTCGCGACACTGGAACAGCTCGCCCGTGAACTCAACGTTCCGGTTGAGGCGTTCCTCGGGGCGCCCGCGGAAGGCGAGGCAGGTGACCTGCTCACTCTCGTGCGCCTTTGGTCAGCGATACCGGACACGCAGGGGCGTCGCCGGGTCCTCAGTGTAGCGCGTCAGGAAGCGGAGCGATCCGAGGGCAAGGAGCGCGCCTGATCCGTCCCAACCCATGATGGGCAACCCCGCTTCTGGCCGCATGGTCCAACGGCCACGCCTGCCGTAGCCCGTGGGATGGCTTCTAGTTTCGCACCCACCATGCTCCCCGATGCCGCCGCCCTATGGCGCAGCGCGCTCGAGGATCTGTCAGAGCACGCCTCCCCCTGCAGGTATCTCCTCCCAGCTCGATGGGCGGCGCTCCGGACGAACGCCATCGCCTTCTGCGAGAAGTTCGGAGCCGAGGCCCACCGGCACGGCTGGACGGCGCCGGAGCTGTTCGCGGTACATCCGGAGCACGGCACCCTCCGCGTGGACTACTGCGGGGTCCTGATGGTGGTGAGCGAGCCGGCGAAGGGCGTTGAGGTGCAGCGGATCCTGTTCGAGCGGCTGACCGGCTACCGGAACAAGGTCGGACAGCAATGGGGCATCCCGGTATGGGAGTTCGCCAGGAAGGCTCGCTGACGCGAGCGTTGCGGAGCCCCCGGCGACCTCGACACAGGCGATTAGGCCCAGGGTTCCCTCACGCCTCGCCGTCGGACAAGCCGGACGACGATAGACCGTGACGCTCCTCAAGCTCGGCTCGGCCGGCATCGGTGATGCGGTACTCGACGTTCTTCGTATCCGGATCCGTCCGCCCGGTGGCGATGACTAGCCCAAGCACCTCCATGCGGCGCATGTAGCCGCTCACCTGATAGAAGCGGGCTCCAGTCTGAGCGAGCGTGCGGAGCCGGTAGAGGCTGCCAGGTGGGAGCTTGTACATCGCCAGCCAGTGTATCGGGTGCCGGCTCGGACGTCAGGGAGGGCGGCGAAGCATCTGCCACTGGCGGAAGGTTAGCCGCAATCCCCATTGTGTCACCCACCGAACCCTCTCTGCCGGCTTGGGTTTGCGGCAAAGGGGGCTCTGAGTTCGGAGGCGTGATTGTCACGCTACTTCATCAGCACGGACGACCATATCGAGGTGATGGATGAAGAGGGGGTCGAGGTGCCAGACCTTGGCGCCCTGCGAGATCTCCTTCGCCAAACGTTGACGGCGATCCTCCGCGACGAGGGCGAGATGACCGGGGTCAATGAGTTCACGGCTAAGGCCTTCGACGAGCGCGGCCGCCTTGTCATGCAGGCGCGAGCCAGCTTCTACATCACAGATCAGTAGGCCCTCGGCTCGCACGCTGGGGATCTCTTTGGACATAGCAGGTAGCCACCGTGCCACCCCTGCCCCGTCCGACGCTGAGGGCTCCCCTGGCTCCGTGCCTAGGGCACAACTGGCAATTGCTCCGCTTTCGGCCCACCGGTAGGCGCTGTCCTCTGACCCGGCACCAGAGGCCAATCTTATGCCGACGACCCACCTGTCTGCCCGATCCGTTCTCGCCGCAGCCCTGATGCTCGCGGTCTACACCGGAACGGTTCGCGCTCAGGATACCGAGTCCGGCGCAGAGGCACCTGTGGCTGAGGAGAAGGTGCGGGCGAAGCCCAAACCCAAACCGAAGCCGTCTCATACCAAAGCAACACCCGCCGCGGCATCGCCTCGGACGCCAACGGCGGCGGCCGCCTCCACTTCGCTCTGGCCGGTCGGGGCAACCAGTGTCAGCGAAAGCTACGGCGACTGGACGATGACGTGCGTCCGCCCGGCCGATAAGACCGCCTGTGTCGTCGCGCAATCGCAAGGCGACTCGAGAACGGGACGACGTAAGTTCGGCATCGAACTGAAATCGCCTCAGGATGGGCAGGCACAGGGTGTGGTTGTGATGCCGTTCGGGTTGGCAATCGAGCCCGGCATCACGTTCAAGCTCGACGACCAGGCGCTCGGCAAGGGGGCGCCCTACTCCAGTTGCACCGGGGAAGGCTGCCTCGTATCGATCAGCCTTCCAACGCTGGCCACTGATGCGATGCGGAGCGCAAAAACCCTTACGGTGACCGGCCGGAAGACGACTGGAGCGACGGGGATCGATGCGGGCGAACCCGCCAGCATTACGGTGCCCTTGGTAGGCTTCTCTCAGGCGTTCGACCGAGCTATGGCTCTGAGCGGCTGAAAGGCAGCGCTAGGCCAAGCTTGAATGATAGGCGCGGCAGACACGTCGGATGCCGGCAAGCTCCTTCACTGCTCTGATCGACCGGCTTCGAGCGTCCGATAGACCCTTCGCCGGACACACCGCGGAAAGCCTCCAGCGCAAGCTCGCCAGCTCTTCGTTGCGTCCGGAAGTTCGCGATCAGGTCACGCGCGAGCTGCAATGGCGCGAGAGAAACGAATTGTCTTGAGCATGCGCTGCCGCTGGCGGACTGGCCGGGCGGCCGTACTATGACAGCTCGGCCGGGCCTGCGCACACCCTGACCGCGTCCACGGTATGGGGTTGATGATCCGCTCACCCGAGCTTAACCAACCTCGTGAAGCTTGACTAAGGAGCTGCGGACGGACGGACCTACGTCCTTACGTAAGCACGTAATGAGGCAATGATGCACGTCATCTTGGTTGCGAGCCAGAAAGGCGGGGCTGGCAAGACGTCGCTGCTGCGCAATCTCGCAGTGGCTACCCACCAAATGCACGGGTCGACGGTCATCCTCGACACGGATCCGCAAGGCTCCCTCACGAGCTGGTGGAACCGTCGCGAGGACGCGCAGCCACCGCTGGTGAAGCTTGAACTTTCCGATTTTGCCGCGGGCGTCGAGCGCCTGGAAGCCGCGGGCATCGAGTACCTGTTCGTCGATACACCGCCGTCCGTTCGGCCCGAACTGCGGACGCTACTCGCACACGCCAGCCTCGCCATCGTGCCGGTGCGCCCCTCCCCCGACGACCTCGATGCGGTCGGCGACACCCTCGCCCTGATCGAGGAAGCCGGATGCCCGTTCGTGTTCGTCCTGACCCAGGCCAAGCCCCGGACGCGGCTTCAGATGCAGGCCGTGATGGCGCTGGCCAAGCATGGGAAGCTGGCCCCGACCGTGGTCCACGACCGCCAGGATTTCCCGACCGCTGCCATCTCCGGCAAGGCCGTCACCGAAATCGAACCTGAAACGACCGCCGCAAGGGAAATTAAGGAAGTGCTTGACTACGTGCTTACGCAGCTACGTAAGGAAGCCAGCAAGGCAGAGCGGCAGGCATGAGCGCGAAGCAGACACCAGACCTCGGCGATCTTATCCAAACCAAGGGGGCGCCTCGGCCGTCGGATATCCCACAGCGGGGAGGCGGGGCGTCGACGCCGGCTCCGGCTGATACGCCTATTCCAATCCCTGCGGTTGAGCAGTCAGCACCGGCGCCGACCTCGGCATCGGCAGAGAACCAGCCATCTGCGCAGCCTTCGACGGTGAAGCGCACAGCTACTGCGGCCGAGCCTCGGACCAAGTCGCTGACCCTTCGGCTTTCGGAAAGCCAGTACCAGCGCCTGCGCCGGTTCGCGTTCGACCGAGGGGCGAGCCATCAGGACGTGATCGAGGTGGCGCTGATGGAACACTTGGACAAAGAGGGAGGCTGACTCAAGCGACGCCCATTTTCACCGGTCAGCAGACCCAGTTCGTGAACGCATCCCGGCGTGTCGAGGGCGCTCCACTCCTTCGGCCTTGAATGCGGGTCACTCCGCACGAACAAGGCCTGCTCGGCCATCCCAGCTTAGAAGCTCTTCAGTTTTGAACTGTTGTAAGCGTGTGATAAATAACAC
Organism: Methylobacterium sp. D53M; assembly: GCF_053345625.1. NCBI lineage: Bacteria > Pseudomonadati > Pseudomonadota > Alphaproteobacteria > Hyphomicrobiales > Methylobacteriaceae > Methylobacterium > Methylobacterium sp. D53M. The sequence continues at coordinate 19,483 of NZ_JBKFAL010000036.1, read as the reverse complement.
GTTTTCGGCTTGCTCAACGATCCATGAACGGGGAACACGTAGGCATTGCGCCGAAGGCGCTCGTCAGCGTGATCTATGTCCTATCGCTCCTCGCTCCTCTCCATCCTTCTTGCCACCACTGCTGTCGCCGGTCCCGCAACAGCCCAGGATGGATCCGTCCGGCTCAACGAGATCTCGGTCGAGGCGGCCTCGCCGGGCAACTCTGCTCCCGCGCCCTCCGCCGGTTCTGGCGGATACAATCTAAGCGGCGGCGACGGGAATACGGCGGCCACCAGTGGAGGCGGCGGCGGCCCGTCTGGCATCACCGGCTACACGGCTCGGGTCGCTACGACCGCAACGAAGACCAACACCCCGCTGATCGAGGTGCCCCAGTCGGTTTCGGTCGTCACCCGCGAGCAGCTCAACGACCGCAACGTTCAGACCCTCACGGACGCGATCAACTACGTCCCCGGTGCCGTATCCGCCCGGTCCGGCTTTGATCCCCGCTTCGATCAGATCTTCATCCGCGGCTTCGATGTGCTGACCAACCAGGGCATCTATCGCGACGGGCTGCGCGTGATCGGCACCGGCTTCGCGTATCCGAAGAGCGAGCCTTACGGCGCAGAGGCGCTCACCATCCTGCGCGGCCCTGCCGCAGGCCTCTACGGACTCGGCTCACCCGGCGGCATCCTCGATATCACGACCAAGCGCCCCGTCTTCGTGCCGTTCGGCGAGGTCCAGTTCCAGGCGGGCAACTTCGATCGCTTCCAAGGCAACTTCGACGTTGGCGGCCCGATCGAGGGTTCGGGCGGCACCATGGCCTACCGCCTGACCGGCGTGCGCCGCGAGGCGGGAACCTTCATCGGCCTCGGCACCACCGATGATCAGCTCTACCTCGCACCCGCCTTCACCTGGAAGCCGTCAGCGGACACCACATTCACGTTCCTGAGCGAGTATCAGGTCACCAAGACGCCAGCGGCCACGTTCTTCTACAATGACCCGGGCTTCCGGGTGTCCAACTTCTACCAGGGTGACCCGCGCTTCATCGGCCTGGACCAAACGCAATACCGGGTCGGCTACGCCTTCGAGCACTTCATCACACCGGACCTCGTGTTTCGCCAGAACTTCCGACACTACGGGCTGTTCCTGAGCGCCAAGTACGTCGACATCAACAACATCAATGAAGCACGCACCATAGGCACACGCGATACCGGCTACATCCGCGAGGGCCTCGTGCAGCAGACGCTGGATAATCAGCTGGAGGCGCGCTTTGCGACCGGCCCGGTCGCGCACACCGTGGTCGGCGGTGTCGACTACGCCCGGTATAGCCTGAGCGCGCGCTTCGGGTTCGGGCTGGCTCCGGACCTCAACCTCGTCACGCGAAACTATGGCCAGCAGTTCATCGCGACGCCGGCCCTAGCGCCCGCATCGCGGCAGAGCCAGGATCAGATCGGCGTCTATCTGCAGGATCAGGCCAAGTTCGGCAACTTCATCCTGACGCTCAACGGGCGGCACGATTGGGTCTTTCAGAACAGCTATGCCACGCCCGACAGTGCGGTTTCGCGTCAGGATAACAGCGCCTTCACCGGTCGCGTCGGCCTGGGCTACGAACTGGCGCCCGGGCTGATACCCTACGCCAGCTACGCCACAACCTTCACGCCGCAGGTCGGCCTCGACCGGAACGGGCAAGCGTTCAAGCCTGCCACGGGCGACCAGCTCGAAGCCGGAGTTAAGTACCTGATCCCCGGCACCAACATCCAGACAGCATTCGCCGGCTTCGACATCGACCAGTCGAACATCCTTATCCCTGACGCTGGCAACCTTGCATTTCAGACCGCTGGCGGCGCCGTGCGCTCGACAGGCTTCGAGGCCGAGGCCACGGCCAACCTTGCGCCAGGCACGAACCTGACGATCGCCTACACACACGTCGACATCCGGTTCGTGAACTCGGTCTCGGCCACCGGCCAGTCGCTCGCCGGGAACCGCGTGTCCGGCATTCCCAGCGACACCTACGCGTCGTTCCTGACCTACGCATTCCCGCCGTCCTCGCCGCTGCGCGGCCTGCAGATTGGCGGCGGCATCCGCTTCATCGGCTCCAGCTTCGCTGACGACCAGAACACGGTTCGCAACACCGCCGTCACGCTCTACGACGCACTGGTCGCCTACGACTTCGCTGCGCTCGACCCGAAGTACAAGGGCTTCCGCGCACAGATCAACGCCTACAATATATTCGATCGGAATTACACGACGTGCTCGTTCGGCTTCTGCAATTTCAATCAGCCGGCGAGGGTTATTGGCAGCCTGATTTACCGGTGGTGAGAGGTCTTATCCCTGGCGGCTGAGTGTTCGTGCACCATACTTTCACACAGACATGACGACCGTAGCTTATCGTATGGTAGGCTACGGTCGAAACGACTGGGCGTACGAGGTCGTTTTGCACGAAATTGATTTGGCTCCGACCTACCGGGACACCCGCAGACTTGCTCAACTCCGTAGACAGGCAAGGCGCTTGGGCCTGAAACTGTCGAAATCGCGCTGGCATCAGCCTTATGTTTTGAACCGTGGCGGATTGGTCCTTCTCGATGACCAAGACGGGATCATTGCGGGCGACGGTTACAGTCTTGATCTCACGTCCGCCGGGAGGATCCTGTCTGTGATGGCGGATCAGACACCGCCTTCGATGCCGAGATCGGTTGAACGGCTGAGATGAGGATAAGCGGCCCTAAACAGGGCCGACCATACCGCCGGGGGCAACCCCTCCGGATGTCCGAGGGCAATCGGCATCGAGCGGCCAACCCAACTCGTTCATCTGAAAGACCCCCTTACATCCGCACCTAAGTGCGCCCCTACATACGTACTGACGTAAGCACGTAGCTGCGGACTGACGCACCCACTCATTGTCTTGGCCGCCGCTTTGGTGTAACTTGCGATAACGGTCGTTCCCGAAAGTTACGCGCGAGAGGGATGGAAGGGGCGGGATGAAATGAAGCCTTGGCTATCTTCGCCCGCCGACCTGTTCGCGCCGCTCCGCGATGCTGCGTCGAGCGCCGTCCGCAATCTCGGCCTGATGTGCGCGCCGTGTCAGCTCTCGCCCGAGCACTGGCAGCGCGTGCTCGTCGCGGTCGAAGCGCGGGCCAGGATGCGGGGGCACGTCCTGCCGTTCGGCTGGCGGGACGAGCTGGCCGTGCAGATGGGGCGCACGGAAGCCGACGCCTTCGCTGAACCGGAGAGCGAGCCGTGAGTGGTGATGTGCACGACAGCTCTGGCGCCATCGCCCTCATAGACGGCACGGCCGGCGCTCGGCTGCCGATCAAGCCCGCCCACGGCAGTCCGTGCAACGGCTGCGGGCTCTGCTGCGCCATGGAGCCCTGTGGCGTCGCCCGCGAGTTCATCCCCAATCATCCGGAGGAGGGGCCGTGCCTCGCCCTCGAGTGGGAAGCGGGCCGGTTCTCCTGCGGCATGATCCGCCGGCCGAGCCACTACATGCGGCTACCGAACGACTGGGCGGATAGCGTACTTGGCGGCATGATCGCGGACGCCCTTGGCGCCGGCCAGGGCTGCGATGCCGAGATCTAAGTCTGATAATGCGCCCGTCAGCCAGGTTCTCCCCGGATCGGGGGGAAATCTGCCGGCCGAGACACAGGCGCTCGTCCGGGCCTACCAGCGGGCCTCGAAGGCCGACGCCACCGTGCGGGCCTACCGGTCGGACGTGCGGGTGTTCGAGACGTGGTGCCAGCGGTTCGGGTTTCGGTCGATGCCGGCGAGCCCGGAGACCGTGGTTGCCTTTATCGTCCACGAGGCCGAGGAGGGGCGGGCGGCCTCTACGCTCGGCCGACGGCTGGCCGCGATCCGGTACGGCCACAAGCTCGCCAAGTCGCCGGACCCGACCGACGACGAAGGTGTGCACGCCGCCATGAAGGGTGCCCGGCGCAAGGTCGGCGTCGCCCCGACACAGAAGGCTGCAGCAACCGCCGAGATCCTGGCTGCGCTCCTGATGCGGACACCCGACACGCTGACGGGCAAGCGCGATCGGGCATTGCTCGCCCTCGGCTTCGCCGGAGCCTTTCGCCGGTCCGAGTTGGTGGCTCTCGACGTTGAGGACCTGCGCGAGGATCCCGAAGGCCTTCGCGTCATGGTCCGCCGGTCCAAGGTCGACCAAGAGGGTAGGGGGTTCGAGAAGGCCATCCCGCACGGCAGGTTCATCCGCCCGGTCGCCCTGGTGCGCGAATGGCTGGACGCGGCCGGGATCACGTCGGGCCCGGTGTTCCGGCCAGTGTCTCGGTCGGGGAGGGTGCGCAAATCTGCGCAGGGGGGCAACGAGGGGGTGTCGAATACCCACCCCTTTGAGGATGGGGTGCAAGATCAGCACCCCGTAGAAGGTGCGGACTATTCCGCACCTTTACGTCAGTCTGACGTAAAGCCGTTGCGCTCCCCCAATCCGGGGACCTCAAAAGCGCCTCGCCTCACGACACAGGCCGTGGCCGACATCATCAAGCGGTACTGCGCGGCTGCCGGCCTCGACGCCTCGACGTTCGGAGCGCACTCGCTCCGGGCCGGCTACATCACCACTGCGGCCGAACGCGGGGCGGATCTCGCACGGATTATGGACCAAAGTGGCCACCGGGACCCGCGGACGGTCGTCGGCTACATCCGACGGGCCAATGCGTTCAAAGGCCATTCGGGGAGCGGGTTCCTATGACTACCGAACACGATATGGCAGTTGCGATCGCAACCGAGATCGGCAAGCAGGTGCCGGTCAAACAAGCCTATGAAGACGTCGGATCGCCAGCCGCGCGGCAGGTCGGCGCGACGCTTGAAGATGTGGTGAAATGCGTTCGCCTTCTCGGCTTCCCGATCCAATGGCTTGCGATCCAGCAAGATAAGTTTCGCGAGAGGCTTGAGCGGGCCAAGTCGCAAGTACCGCCAGAACGGCTGATGTTGCCTGCTCCAGAAGTGTTGGGCCCGATCTTGGAGGGCATCCGTTACCACGTAGACGATACGCCGATAACTGAGATGTTTGAAGGACTATTAGCGAGAGCTATGGATAATGAGCGCGCGGAAGAAGCTCATCCGGCGTTTATACAGATAGTCAAATCGCTTTCGCCAGTCGAAGCGCGCATTTTGAAACGAGTGCATCAGTCTGAGTTAAAAATAGAATGGCTGGAAATACCAGGCAATGACGTAGTTTCGGATGAGGCAATGCCTAAAGACCTTGGAGAATTTTCAGATTTACTGGATAACCGCGAGAAGTACTCCCTATACCTCAATCACCTTCAAAGTTTGAATTTATGCCATTGCCATACACATAGCGATCAAACTGACCCCAAATTGCATGTGATTACGCTCACTATCAGTATTCAGACGATGGGGGCGCACTTGATGAAGGCTTGTTATCAGAATTGAAGATGCTGATTTAGGAGCACGGATGATGAAGCAGCAGCGGGCACGGGCCGGCGATACGCTCCTCGGGGTCTCCCGGGTGAGGGCAGAGGAGCGCGGCGGCCCGTCAGGGTTCGCGGACCGGCAGGAAGCGACTGTGCGAGCTTCGGTTGAGGCCCCGGTGCGGGCTGTCGGCGGTGAACTCGTCCCGGCGGAGGACTTCGCCACCAAGACCCTGCCGGCGATCCTCGACACGCTGGTGAACCCCGACGCCGTAGCGGCCGACGCCAGCCGTGACCGGCTCGACCTCGCCAAGAATGCCGGGGCCCTCGAACTGGCCTTGGACACAGCCGACACGATCCAGGCCGGCGATGCCCTGGAGCGGATGCTCGCCCACCAGATGGCCACCACCCACGTCCTGGCGATGAAGGCCGCGGCTGTCATGGGCCAGCAGCTCGACATCGCGGACCGGACGCTGGGCACGGCCAAGCAGGCGGCGTGCGTCGAGGCGGCCCGGATGGCGGGTGCCGTGGCGCGACTGAATGGGTCCTTCCAGGCTGGGATGCAGACCTTGCAGCGGGTTCGCGCAGGCGGGCAGCAGACGGTCGTGGTGCAGCACAACTACGTCGGCGACGGCGGCCAGGCCGTGATCGGCGGGCAGCAGCAGGTCGGGGGAGGGGGTGCTCCGCGGCGGAAGAGAGGGGGACGGGGTGCCTCCTGATTTCGACGAAGCACCCCATGAACCCGACTGGCGGGCCGCTTTAATCAGGGCGCGAGAGGCGGCGCGATGCGGGGCCAAGACCCGGGCGGGCGGTTGCTGTCAGAGCCCGGCCATGCCGAACGGGCGCTGCCACAAGCACGGCGGAGCCAGCACGGGCGCCCGGACACCGGAAGGACGGGAGCGAGCCAGGAAGGCGCCCCTGACCCATGGCCGGCGCTCAGCGGCGCACATCACTATGAAGCAGGAGATGCGAGCGGCTTTCGTCCACCTCCGCGACATGGTGAAAGCAACGAATGCCGAGTTGCGGGAGATCGAAGCGCTGCGCCGGGCGATGCTCCGGCGGATAGGAATTTATGATTGATAATCAGCACAATGCTGAAGTAATCTTGTCAATTTCATCGACATATATGATACAAACGATGGCACTAAGTATGGTACCAGTTCTTTTTATCAAAGCCAATCTTAAATGCTGTAAGCAGCGCAGTTCTACCGCACAGACATTTCATTGTATTAGTTGTATCAAACAGAACATCATGATTTGGGATTAAAGCACCTTCCACTTGAACATCGACACCAGAATACAATATCATAGCAGTCGACCCAGCGGCAGTTGATACCGTCAAGAGTGGACGCCCGTTCAAATTAATTCCTATACTTGCTGCGGCATGGGCTGGTAACTGAAGATAATCAGCGCCCGTGTCGACCAAGCATTTATACGTCGGCGAGCTAACGTTGTTATTCATTATTTTCACATCGGCATACGGCCGATTGCCTACAAATGAAAGTCCAATGGGAAATGATATAGTAGTCATTGGATCACGTTAGGATCTATACAAGCTATGGCGACTTTAGAAAGCTCAACTCTAAGATTATCGAGCTTATACATCAATTCTGGATAGCTAGCGGCCTCAGTGACGAAGCCATCCTTACTTGCAGCTACCCATTTTACATAGCTTTGCATTAAGGCATTCCAATTAACATCTATCCATTCGGAGCCCGGATGTACTGACATATGAACAACCCTTATTTAATTTATTTAATATCTGGAGCAGGTCCTTCAGTTACTTGCCCAGCTTGAGTCGCGTGACCGGGCAGAGCTTTGAATTTGATTTTGATTTTATTGGTATCTGTTTGTTTTGCGCCAGCACCTATATTGACAACATAAACTTTTAAACCCGCCTCCCCGTGATGCTCGATGGCTACGTCAAATTCGACTTCGCATTCCTCGAAACTCATCACCGCCTGCCCACGCGATTTTGCGCGAGCGTCTGCGGCAATCAATTCAGACGCGATTTGATCAAGTATGTTGGCCAATGGGATTTTGTCACTCATAGTATGCCCTCTGACAAACTGTTAAGTTTCAGCTTTTGCCCGCTGAAAGCGGCGCCGACCGCAGATCATTCGATAAGTCGCCGCTTCGCTGTAGCAGCCACAGATCGTGAGTATCGCCCCCTCCCAGGCCACGCGCCTAGCACGCCTAATCCCATTCCGGTGGACCCGATCTCGGGTGCCATCAACTAGGGCCTGCATTCCAGCCGTCCAGAACTCTGATCTCGTCGTGATGGCGTTACTGCAGGCCGCTCAGAAGAAGGCGCGGGCGACTGGCGACAGAGGTGCCCGGAAGTGCAGGCCGCGAGGCCAGAAGCCGGGACGCGGGCGGGGCGCATGGCGGCCAGGCTGCGGTGCTGACGGGCGACGGGCTTCCGGCCGGGCCGCCTGCGCCGCCGCGTCGGTCTGCGCGGCAGTCTCAACAAGATTGAAGCCGGCCAACTCCCCGAGACGGCTGGTCAACCAGCCCCGGATGTCCGGCACTACTGCGGGGTCATAGGCGCCGGTGCGCCACTTCTGGCGGGGGCCCGGCCGCTGGTAGCGGAACGTCACAGCGTTGCGGATCCCTATAGAAGAAGAGTTCTTATAGGGGTTCGCAACGCTGTGACCTTCTGTGGTCGCGCGGCGGTGGGCCCAGTTTCTGGCGGCTTGTCCGGTGCTCCAGACGGCGGGCCAAGCCGCCGCCATGTCGTCTCCGCTGTCGAGCACCACACCGTCGGTCAGCATCTCGACCTCCTCTCCTGGCGGGGACCACTGCACCACCTCGTCGACCGTCAGGGGCAGACAGACGTTGGCCAGCACGTCGATCTGCAGGGGCGTCTCCGGTGTGCGGTTGACCCCACGGGCGCGGCCGATCGCCTGGACGAGCTCGCCCTCGCAGATCTGCCAGCGGCAGGCTTCGGCGATGGGGTCGGGGTGCGCATCCGTCTCCATGCCGACAGGGCGGCCGGCGCGGGTGCGAATGCCGCGCACGGCCTTCTCGTACCAACCGCCCTTCTCGATCAGGGCCGGCTCTTTTCCCGAGATCGCCCCGGCCAGCGCCTCGACGGCCGCTGGCGACGGGATGGTCCGGCCGATCACCATCAGCCCGCGCACAGCCTTGTACTGGTCGAGGCCCGCCACGTTGTTGAAATGCTCGACTGCGACGCCTTCGGGCAGGCTGGAGCCGCGCAGCCAGTCCGCTGCCGCCTTCTGGGCGATGACGAGGAGCGGGGCGCGTCCGAGTCCCACGAACCGGCGTAGAACCTCGCGGCGGATCGCCCGCAGGTTCCGGTTCTCGGTCTCGCCTTCCTCCAGCCGGAGCTTGCGGGCCGCCACCGGTGCGGCCAGCACTTGGCGCACCTGGACGTGGGGCATGGCGGCATCGACCGGGGGCGGGATCTCGACCTGCGGGAAGAAGGCCCGGAGGATGTCGGGGCTGGGCAGGGTCGCGTCGAGGAGCAGCGTCGGCACCTGCCAGGACTTGGCGATGCCCTTCAGGCTGCGGGCCTTCACGACCACGACCCGGCCTTCCTCGTCTCCGTCCCGGTGCTCGGTGTAGAGCCGGCCCGAGACCTCGGTCCCCTCGTCGTAGAGAAGGCCACGGGCAGCGCTCCAGATCGCCACGTAGGCGCGGACGTGCTTGGCATGGACGGCAGCCTGAGCCGCGCGCCGACGGTCCGCCCGGGGCATGCCTGGGAAGATCGCTGTCTTCTCCTTCAGCCGCCATTCCGCCGCGATGGCGGCCGTGCAGATCTCGCCGTTCAGGCCCGCCGCTAGCAGGTCCTCCCGGCGTACCCCGCCAGCGTCGCCGCGCTGGTCCTGGCGATGCAGCCCCTTCGCCAGCAGCGCGCGGTTGACCTCGATGTCGTTCTGCAGGAAGTCGTCGCGGGCCTTGCCCAGGGGCAGGGGCGCCTGGATCTCGTTGAGGGTGAGGCCGCGCTTCGGGATGCGCAGCCCGGATTGCCAGAACCCCTCGTCGATCACGACGAGCTCGACGTCCCCGAATGCCGATTGCGCCCGGTAGAGCATCTGGTGGGCGACGATCCAGACGTCCGGCCGGCTTTCCTTCTGGGCCTGGTACGAGCAGGAGTTATAGAACTGGCACTGGTGGACGGTGACGACCCCTTCCTTGAGCTTGCAGCAGCTGCTCTCGATCGGCTCGCCAAGGTTGCTAGCGATCTCCACGGCTTCGATGTCGCCGCACATGGTCTGCCCGGGCCAGCTCGGGTCGGGCGCCTGCCGGCCACGGAACACGCGGGCCTCAAGGCCGTGAGCAGCGAACAGGCGCTCGATCTCGACGCCGAGCCGGTGGGTTGGGACCGCGTACAGGATCGCCTTCGGCGTCCGGACAGTCCCGCGGCGGCCGAGGACGTGCCGTGCAATGGCCCTAGCAGTCGCCCAGGTCTTGCCCACGCCGGTCGTCACCGCGAGGGCATGCACCGGCGGCTCGACATCCTCCTCCTCAGACAGGCGGTAGGCCGTGGCGGCGTCGAGGAACCGCAGCACGGCCGCCTCGACCGCTGCACGGGCCTCCAGCACCGTGCCTGAGACATCCTCATAGGTCGCGCTTTCAGCGGCCTTCCGGATCGCCTCGGCTTTTTCCGCAACTTTCTCCCAGGCGCGGTCAATCTCGCGGCGCAGGCGGTCGTAGGGTTCGAGGTACTTGCCGGCGCACCCTTCGGGGTGCCGGCGCATCACGTCCTCGATGTCGCCGGGGGTCAGGCCGTCAGCGAAGCCGGCCTGGATCGCCTCGAAGAAGCGCTCGGACCGGTCGGGAGCGTCGGTCTCGGCGCAGATCGCCTCGACGGTGTCGCTCGTCCGGCCGCTCGGGCCAGTCCCGCCGGTGCTACTGGCGGCGGCCTTCCTCTTCACTTCGGGGAATGCGGCGCGCAGCTCGTCCAGCGACCAAGTCCGCCCGTCGAGGCTGACGATGCCGGTCTGCGTCACGACTCGCCCACGGGCGAGCTTGCGCTTGTCGGGGTAGTTCGGGGTGCCTGGGATCCGGTACGGCTGGGTGATGACGCCCGTCACCGCATCCGTCTTCACCTTGGCCTTGATCGCCTGGCCGAGGGACCGGGCGTGTTCGGCCGCAACGGGGCGATCGAACAGCAGCCAGTGGTGAAAATTGCCAGGGCTGGTCTCGATGACGAAGGACGGCTGGATGTCGAGCTCGCTGCCCTTGCCCTTGTCGTGGTCGGCATCGTTGACGAGCGCGAACACCCCCACGGTGTCGGCGATCGTCCCGCGGCCCGCGTTCTTCCGGACAGTCCGGGCTTCCACGTAGACGTTGAACCCGGCGTTCGACTGCCGCACGGCCTCCTCGACCATGTAGTTGACCTCCCCGATTTCGAACGGGAAGGCCAGCGTGTCCGCGCGGGCGGGATGGATGCTGACGAGCTGCATCATTCCGGGCTGGTGCACGCCCTCGAAGGCGTGCGCCACGTGGGTGTGTAGCCGCTCTGCGAAGGCGCGGATCACGACCGGGTCGGCGGTCAGGGGCGCATGCGCATTCACGCGGCGTCGGCCCCTCGGCCGTCCCCGGCGAGCGGTCCGCCTGGCATGCGCAGGGCAGCTTCAAAGCGGGCTTCGCGCTCGGCGAACCACGGGCGCGCATCGGAGTAGCGCGCCCACAGGAAGCGGCCGAGCTCGTCGGACGCCTCATTGCCGTCCTCGTCGGGCGGCCCGGGAACGAAGATCCGCATCCGGACGCCGGGAGCGTAGTTCTTGACCACCGTGAAGACCGAAAACTCGCCTGTGATTTCGAGACGGTCGTCGCAGGCGGTCTCCCACTGCCCCAGCTCGGCGCGGCTCATGCGCCGGACGCGGTAGGTCCGATCAGGGCGGCGCTCGAAGAACCGGCGATCGGCCTCCACCGTCGTCTCGTTGTCAGCGATGTGGCGCGCCATCGCGCGCCGCTGCTGGCGGGTGATGGGCTTCGTCACTGCGCGGTCTCCTTCACGGAGACGAGGATCATCTGCGCCTTGGGGGCCTCGGCCATCGCCAGGGCGTGCCACTGCAGCTCGAACTCGGGCCGGGTCTCGATGATCGTGCCGTTCACGCCGAGGCCCGCCGCACCGAGGGCAGGCGTGGCGTAGGCCAGCACCTGCGGCTCGGCCGCGACGATCGAGATGAACCGGGATGCTGCGAGAAGGCGGCGGACGCTCTTCAGGTGGAAGCCGGCCGGGCCCATGGCGACGTCTAGGTCGTCGCCAATGATGCTGATGAGCGGCTTGCCCGTCGGCACCTCGAACCGCCCGGCTTTTTGCGGGATGTTCGCCCAGGCGCATCCCTGGTCGCGTACGGCCAGGAGGATGGGGCGCAGGTGAGCCGGCGCCGTCGCAAGATAGCGGTCGATCCGGGCGCGCGTGATGTCGCCAGCGATGTCCGTGGTCATGCGGCGCCTCCGACCTTGGCGCTGATGCCGTTCAGGGTCTCGCGCTGCCGCGGGGTCAAGTTTCGGCCGTTCGCAAGCTGCTGGGCGAGGGAGGCAAGGAACCCGATTTCCCAGGTCGAGAGGCGCTTAGACTCCCGGCAGCGAGCGACCTGTTCCCGGTCGCGGCCGCGCGGGCTGGCGGCCCCGTAGGCGGAGCTCCAGCTTGGTGGGTGCTGAGGCTCGGCTGGTCGCTCGCGATAGACCACGATGGTGCGCGGCTCGGCGGCGATATGTGCCGCAAGGTCGTGCAAGTCGTGGCCCGCGGCCTTCAGGGTTCGGGAGATGGCGGCAGCCGTAGCTGCCACCTCCCCGTTCTGGTCGCTGGCGAGCCGCGGGAGCAGCTTGGCGACACGGCTGGTGAGGTCGAGGGGAAGGAGCGCGGTCATGCCCGCACCCTCCAGTCGTCGCGGGCCGGGAACGCCAGCTCGGCAATCACCGCGGCCGTAGCCGGCGGAAGGCCGAAGCGTCTGGCAAGAAACAGGTCTTGCCGAAGGGGGCGAAGCGCCGTAGATCTCTCTTCGCAAGCCGCCACAGCTGCATTCGAGAGCCCTGCCGTCGCCCCGCGATGCGCGGGGTTTCTCATTTCTGGGGTCCTGTTTGTGCGCCGGCCGCCTCGGCGCGGATGGATCCGGCCAGCGGGGGAGCGCCCCGCCGATTGCGGGGTCAGGCTGCGACGTGGGTCGCCGGCAGGCAGAGCAGTTCGCGGGCGACGTGCGGAGGCACCGTCACGCGCTGACCGATGCGGGACGCACGGATCTCTCCAGCTTTGATCGCCCGATAGAGCAGGTGCTTCGACACACCGAGAGCGATCGCGAGGTCGGGAACGTCCACGCCGCGCTCCTCTGCCAGCGCCTTTCGTAGAGCTTCATTCATCCCGACACCTCTGAGCGATGCGCGGATCATGCGCTCAGAGGTTATCGGACAGACCTCGCTTGTCTGTCAACCCAGTGAATGATAGGCGTATCGCTCATTCATTGGAGAGACGGCACGCTATGCCGAAGCGAGCGACACCAGACGGTGAGGGGAAGCGGGTTCCGCTTATGGCGCGGACGACGATCGGTCTTCGGCAGGCGCTTGAAGAAGCTGCAGGTGAGAGCGGGCGATCCCTCGCGCAGGAGGTTGAGCTTCGGCTGGAAAAAAGCTTTCAGACTGATCAGCTTTTGGATGCATTTATTGGAGAAGATCTAAGCTCACATAATGTCATGCGAGCATTCGCTGCGTCTTTTAAATTCAATCAGCTCGCATCCGGAAAAAGATGGGTTGATGATTATGAAACGCTCTGGTGCATAAAACAAAGCCTTGAACGTCTGAGCCGGAACTTGCTCGGTATGGATGCACTCCCCCCAGATCAGCCAGCTGGGCGGTCTGACGAGGAGCACATGGCGCTCTTGCAGCGAGGCGACCTGATCGCTGAAGGGATCCTACGCGATCTCGGACTCTCGATCCCAACTAGGACGGCAGGACTGCGAGAGTCGGCAATCAAAGCCTTCAGTGAAAAACGCTCTCGATCAGAAAAAAAATCTTCGCCTCTCGCCCCTAAAGATACGCAACGAAATCCGGGAGACGGGAGCAACTAGAAGCTACTAGTCGACGTCTTACTCGTTATGCCTTCGCGCGTTATAGTATTATAACGCCATGGAGGCAGTTCATGCGCCCGCTCGTCTATTCTGACACGATCACGGTCCGTACCGACGCGGACCTGCGCCGCGCGATCGACGCTGCGGCCGAGCGCGAAGGCGCTTCTGCCTCTGAGTGGGTGCGCCGCGCGCTGGGCTCCATCGTCAGAACAGACGGCCCGCCTCGTTCGCCCACCCCCGCTGCGCCGGCGGTGGTTTTGCCAATGGCCGCATGATGTGCGCGCACGACATGCGGCCACAGGACGGTGGCGACCCAAACCCTGACTTCGTAACCGGCGGCGTCAGCGCTCTGCACGAAGCACTCGCTCAGCTTCTCGTAGAAGCGCGTCGCGCAGGTATTCCGGAGGCGCGTCTCCAAAGCTGCCTCGCTCCAGTTTGGCGATTTGCTCGCGAAACCGGCGCCGCCGAAGTCCCTTTGGTCGGAGGCTCGTCATGACGGCCTCCAGTACCATGCGCAGCGCACGTTCGCGGTCCAGCGCGTCTGCCAGATCGCGGGCGTCGCGGCGTGCAGCTCTATCGATAGCCGCATTCACGGCACGGAGCGCTTCGCCCGTCGACTCTTCGATGCTTGGCGGCTTCCCGCTCACTTTTAGCTCCATCGGTTCGGTTGGCACCGCCGATGTAGCGCGCTCGCTGGCTGTTGCCGCCGACGGTCGGCCGAGCGTCGCCATTGCGAGGCCCGCGTGATGGGCGAGGTCCGCACCCTCAAGCCCCGTCAGGATGCTCCGGCCGCGCGCACTCTCTCCTCGGCTGAGACCTGGGACGTGCTGCTGACCGGCCTGCAGGCGGCTCACGCGACCATGGGCGAGGCCATCGCCGCTATCGAGGCTAGCGCCCCATCGGCCGACATCTTCCCCCTGATCGGGCGCCTCGACGCCCAGCTTGCGCCTGTCGGGCCGCTCGCCCTCGCCTTGTACGGCGACGAGCACCCGGCCGGGGCCGCCTGAAAGGACCCGGCCCATGGGTGGCGGACAGACCTCAACGCAGAACTCGATCCAGACCACGGAGCAGTCTCCGTGGAACCCGGCGCAGCCCGGCCTCATGAAGGCCCTGACGGATGCCGGCACGCTCTATGACGCTGGGATCGGCAATGGCATCTACGGGGGGAACCGGGTCGCCGGCCTGTCCGATGCGCAGCAGAACGGCATCCAGGGTACCATCGATCAAGCTGCGTCCGACAACGCCGGAGCGCAGGGTGTCAGTTACCTCCAGAACCTGATGGCGTCGGGCGGGATCTCGCCCACGACCCAGCAGGGCCTCAACATGCTGGCCGCCGTCCCCGAGGCGAGCACAGCGAGGCTGTCAGCCCTCGCGGATCGGATCGGCTCGGCCTCGAACCCGATCAATCAGACCGCCAATGCCTTCATGTCGGGGGCTCGCGACCTCACGACGATCCCGCAGTTGCAGGGTCTGTTCGCGCAGACGCAGACGCCGAGCTACGCCGAGCAGAACCTCGCTGGGGTGGCACGCGGGGACTACCTCGACCCGACCCAGAACAAGATCTTCCAGAACCTCGTAGACACCTCCTCGCACAACGCCCTCCAGGCGCAGAAGGAGGCGTTCGCCGCATCCGGTCGGTACGGTTCCGGCGCCTTTGCCGGCGCGGCCAACAAGGCGGTGAACGACACGCAGAGCCAGCTCTACGCCTCGCAGTACAATCAGGAGCGAGCCAATCAGGCGTCGGCCAATTCCCAGATGGACGCGGCGATGCAGGGGCGGCTCGGCCTCGGGTCCAACGTCCTCGGCCAGATCGGCAGCGTCGAAAGCACGAACAACCAGCAGCGGCTTGCCGGTGCCGGTCTCGGACAGGCGCAGCAGTCCGCCCTTGCCGGTGTTCTTGGTCAGGTGCTCGGCGGCGATCAGTTCAACAGCAACCTGGGGGTGACGAAGGCCAACGGCTTCATCGGGGCGGGGCAGCAGGGGACGAATGCGGGCTTGGCGGCGGCCGGCGCCCTGCCGGGTGTCGATGCGCTCAGGTACGCCCCCGCCTCGAACCTCCTGCAGGTCGGCGGGCTCCAGCAGAGCCAGGCGCAGAACCTCATCAACGCCGACATGCAGAGGTTTCAGGAAACCCAGCAGACGCCGTGGCAGGCCCTCTCGGAATATGCGTCCTTCCCGACCGCCATCGGTTCGATGGGCGGTCAGACCGTCTCGCGGGGTACGCAGCAGACGCGCACCAGCGGGCCGAGCGGCCTGCAGTCCATCCTCGGCCTGGGCACGTCGCTCCTCGGGTTAGGCACTGGCGGTGGCGCTACCCTCGGGGGCTCGCTGGCTATGGGCCTCCTCGGCTCGGATGAGCGCCTGAAAGAGGACATCCATCCGGTCGGCGAGCTGAAGGACGGCCAGCCAGTCTACGCCTACCGCTACAAGGGCGATCCGCGGGTGCAGATCGGCCTTCTGGCTCACGAGGTGGCTGAGAAGAACCCGGATGCCGTCGGCCCCATCGGCCTCGGCGATCTCATGGGCGTCGACTACGGCAAGGCGACTGCCGAGGCAGCCCGGCTCGCCGCCAAGGGCAAGCGGAAGGGCAGGGGCAGCCAGTTGGGTGGGTCGTCGCCCGCTGCGCCCCCGGCCGAGCCGCCCCGCATGACCATCGTCATGTCGGACCAGTCCGGAGTGCCGTCGGATCTGCCCGCAGGGCTCGGTAGCGCCCTCGCCATGATGCTCCCCGGGAGTACCGCCGGTGACGGCCTCGTGGGCGACGCCCTGCGCGCGGTGATGCCGTCGGAGCTTCCGCCTGTCCGTACCGGCTCCTCGCAGACCCCGACCCGCGGCAAGCGCCGCGCCGCAGCCTGACGGACAGACCGATGGAACACCTCGACGCGCCCGAAGCCCACGAAGCCGCACAGGATGCCCCTACCGACCTGTCGGGGCTGTCCGAGCTCGAGATGCAGACGCTCGCCTGTCGGACCGAATTGGCGACCCTGTTCCGCGGCATCCAGGGCGTCGCCGGCCTGGCTGCCTGTAACCTCGAAACCGGCGGCTCGGTGCAGGACCTCTGCGGCCTGTTCAGCGCCCTCGGGCAGCTCGACGCGAAGGCGACCGACCTCGCCGGCCGCTACGGCGTCCTGATCTCCACCGCGGGCTCGGCCTGATGCTCGGCGCCCTCACCCTTCTCTCGAATACAGGGGCACGCGGATGAGCGGCGGTCCTTCCTTTCTCGGCGACCTGGGCGGCTTCGATCTGGGAAGCCTCCTCGAGCAGTTGCGGATGTCTCCGCAGGGGTTCGACCCGCAGGTTGCCGCGCCAACCAGGACGACGGGGTTCAACCCGTCCCCGCCGCAGCCGCTTCCGATCCGCGGCGCTGGCGACGACACGTCCGGCCACGGCGTCGGCTCGGTCGACAAGCGGCAGCCGTCCATCGCCATGAACGAGGACCAGACACAGACACTCGAACGCGCACAGGCTGGCCCTGCGGACGCGGCAGCGCTCGGCGGAGGCTCTCTCCTCGACCGGCTGCTCTATGACCGCTCTGGGTTCGGCGGCGGTGCCAGCGGGTTCACCGGGTCGGCCGACCCTTACGGCTCGCGCAACGTGCCGCTGCCGTCCTCTCGGCCGTCGGATGCCGATCTGATGTCCGCGCCGGCGGCGACGGGCTCCCTGTCGTCCCCGCGCCGGCCGACCGGCAGCTCGAACGTCGCTCCGGCGCCAGGGGTGACGGCGGCCGACACCGGCAATCCGGCATCGAGCAACCTGCAGCCGGTCAACAGCTTCGACCCTCTGACAGGTCAGCCGGTCTCGGGCTCGCCGAAGATGCTGCAGGCGCCTGGCATGGGTGGCCCGACGGCTGGCGGCGGACAGATCCCTACAGCGAGCGGTGCCTCGCAGAGCGGGAGCTTCCTCGAGCGGTTCGCCCAGGGCCTGAACAATCCGGCTGTCGGCAACCTGCTGCTGAACGTCGGGATCGGCCTCATGTCGAACCGCGGCTTCGGGCCGGGCATCGCAGCAGGCCTGCAGGGCTATCAGCAGAGTCAGACGGGATCGGTGAAGTCGCTCCTCGAGCAGTACAAGCTGCAGCAGGAGATCCAGGGCCAGCAGGCCACGCGCGCCTTCCTACGGAGCAAGGGCCTATCCCCGGCTGCCGTCGAGGCCGGCACGCTCAACCCGTCGCTCCTGGCGCAGATCAACAAGGACCCGCAGCAGTTCACGGTCGGCGGCAACGTGTTCCTCGGGCGCCCCGACCAGGATCCGTCTACCTGGCAGAAGCTCGGTCCGAGCTCCGGGCCGCCGAGCGGCTATCGCCTTGCGGCCGACGGCCAGAGCCTGGAGTTCATCCCCGGCGGCGAGGCCGACCCGGCGGTGAAGGAGCGGAACGCGAAGGCCGTCGCCACCGACAAGGAGCAGACCCCGCTCCTCGACATCGAGGCCCGCCGCAAGGTCGGTATCCCCGACAACGACACGCGGGCTGCCTGGGCCGACCCGAACGGAAAGGTCACGTTCAACGACGGGCCGCCGCTGATCCAGGGGCGTCCGGGACAGACCGTCTACGAGCGCGGCTCCCTCCGGCCGCTCCTGACGGTGCCGGCGGCCAAGCCCGATGGCTACGACACGGAGACGAAGCTACGGGGCGAGTTCTCCAAGCAGCTCGGCAGCTTCGCGGACGTGCATGACGGCTACGGCCGGCTGATCGCTGCCACGAAGCAGCGGCAGGAGAACCCGGGCTCGGTCTCCCCGGCCTCCGACATCTCGCTGATCTTCGGCTACATGAAGATGCTGGATCCCGGCTCCGTGGTCCGCGAGGGCGAGTATGCGACGGCCAAGAACGCGGCCGGCATCCCTGAGCGAGTGACGAACGCCTACAACAAGGCCCTGAACGGCGAATTCCTGACAGACACCCAGCGGCGCGATTTCCTCAACCAAGCGTCCGAGCTGTACGGCACCGCCCGCAAGACCGCCGAGGGCGTGGCCGACCGCTATCGTAACCTCGCCACGTCCTACGGGGTCGACCCCGGCCGGTCGGTCTACCTGCCGGATGCGCCGACCCCTCCGAAGATCGGGCAGCAGAGCCAGCCCGGCGGCGGTGCCGCGGCCCGCTTCCAGGCGCTGATGAACAGCGGCATGTCGAAGGCGGACGCCTTCGCGCAGATGCGCAAGGAGGGCCTGTAATGGCGGGCGGCATCACCTTCGATCCGGCCGAGTTCGAGGCGTTCAAGCAGGCTGCCGGGGCGCCGGCCGCACCAGCGTCGGGCGGCTTCGATCCGGCCGAATTCGCAGCCTACAAAGCCTCGCAGATCGGCATCGACACGGGACGCGAGGCGGGCGCCATGAACGCCGCCGCTCGCGGCTTTGTCGACGGGATCCCGGTGGCGGGCCCGTACATCCTCGGCGGCATCGATCGCGCCGACGCGGCCCTGCGGTCCTACCAGGGCGGTACGGATTACGGGACCGAAGTGGCGAAGGCGCAGCGGTACAGTGCCGACGTGAAGGCCGCACACCCCTACGCCAACACCGCCGGCGAGATTGCAGGCGGCATCGCCGGGACCGCGCCCCTTATCGCGGCGGCTCCCGCTGCATTCGGGGCAGGGACGGGAGGCCTTGCGGCGCGTTCGGCTGCATCTCTAGCGTCTGGGCTGGCTCTAGGTGGATCTGATGCCGCCGTGCGCAGCAGTGGGGATTTGCGCGAAATCGGGAAGGGGGCTGCGATCGGTGGCGCGTTCGGTGGTGCAGCCCCTTCCGCTGGCTCGGCTCTCGGCGCCGGGATCCGAAATTTCTACGAGATGATCGGCTCCCGCATGGGGCCTTCGAGCGGTTTCGGCCCGGCCGCGACGCGCGTCCTGGCGGAGGATGCGGCCAACTCGGGCGGCGTCCCGCAGATCCGCTCCCGCATGGGTGAACTTGGATCCGACGCCATGTTGCTCGACGCCTCGCCCTCGTTCCAGGGACAGGCGCAGGGCCTCGCGGTCCGGCCGGAGACCCGGGAGGCCGTGACGGCACCGATCGTGTCGCGTGCCGCCGGCATGACAGACCGGCTCGCCACCGACATCAACGGGGCGTTCGGCCCGGCCGTCAGCCCGCAGACCGCGA
>NZ_JBKFAL010000035.1:0-42426 GCF_053345625.1 Methylobacterium sp. D53M | reverse complement strand
CATTGGCGAGGCCGCCCGTGATGGTGCCGCTGTTGGCGAGGACGCCGAAGTTGCCGACGTTGCCGGAGACGAGGCCGGCATTGAGGAAGCTCGCCGCCGAGCCGACGAGAACGGGCGCGGTGAGGCTGCCGGTGGCGGTCAGGGCCAGGGTGCCGGTGCCGACCAGGGCGCCGCCCGTGAACGTGTTGGCGGCCGAGAGCACGGCGGTGCCGGGGCCGGTCTTGACGAGCACGCCCGGCTGGCTGCCGTCGGCGATCGGCCCCGCGAAGGTGGCGGTGCCGAGGTCGATCTGCAGGGTGCCGGGGCCGGCCAGCGTGATCGGGCGGGCGGTGGCGAGGCCGTCGGCCAGGACCTCGAGGGTGCCGCCGCCGAGGGTCAGGCCGGTGCCGGCGGCGCCGAGATTGGCGTCGCGGGAGACGGCCAGGGTACCGCCGAGGACGGCGGTGCCGCCGGCATAGGTGTTGGTACCGGCGAGTTCGAGTGTGCCGAGACCAACCTTGATCAGACCGCCGACGCCCGAGATGTCGTTGGCGAAGCGGCCGTAATAGGCTTGGCCATTGTAGGTGGTGTTGACGGTCCAGTCGGAGGTGAACTGGCCCGGGCCGTCGATGGCCTTGCCGAGGTTGAGCAGGCCCCAGCCGAAGGTGGCGTTCGGGGCGTTGGCGGGCCCGTCGCCGAGATGGGTGGCGGTGGTGAACATGGTCTGGGCGATCTGCGGCGCCGTCAGGAACGGGAACGCCTGACGCAATACGGCCGCAGCACCGGCCACGTGCGGCGCGGCCATTGAGGTGCCTTGCAGAGGCCCATAGTTTGAACCATCGAGAATTTTATTGTTGTTGGCGTCGAAGCCGCTGTAGCCCTGTCCGACCTGCACGGTTGAATAGATATTGACGCCCGGTGCCGCGATGCACCACGCTGCCGTAACACCGCACCAGTTGCTGAAATTGGCGATCTGCTTGTTTTCGTTGACTGCGACTACTGAAACTATAAAGCCGTCGAGTTTAGAAAAATCGATTTTGCTTTGATCGACGGGGCCGGTGGGCGCATAGTCGGGGCTGAAATCGCCATTAGGGTCAGTCCCGTAGGTGGTATAAAATTGGTAGAGACCGCTATTCGCATTCGCTGGCTTGATGAATGGATAGAATGCGGCGCCGCTTGGGTTTTGAGTTACATCGGGTTGACTTCTTCGATCGTTGCCTGCGGCAAAGACCATGAGCATGTCTGACTGTGCGGCCCTAAGAAGCGCACTGGCCTCTCTTTCATCTGATATCTCGAATTCTTGAATTGACATTCTTCTATAGTTAGGATTCAAAAATCCATCGACAATCGGAGAAGAGGTCTTCGGTCCATAGCTGCCATTCAGGACCCGGGCGCCGCTTTGAGTTGCTGCCTCCACTGCAGAGATTGTATTGCGTAAATTGAATAACGCCAATATCTTGCTGTCGAAACCGACCCCCATCATCCCGACGCCATCACGGGCAGCCGCAATTGTACCGGCCACATGGGTTCCATGACTGGATGCAGTGTCCGTATCGAATATAAGGGTTTGATTTAGTCCGGGAATAAAATTTCTTGATTGCTGAGAGATCCGTCCTCGGAATTCTGGATTCGTGGGGTCGATCCCGGAGTCAATCACGGCAACCAATACGCCTAGACCGGTGAAGCCTCGGGCGTAAGCGGTGGCGGCATTAATCGCAGACAAGCCCCAGTCGGCTCTGTATTCGGGCGTGTCGAACTGCGCCGCGGTCAGGGGAACGCCAAAAGCATCGAACGTCGAAGGCGAGCGCGCCGGCACGGTCTGCGCCGCAACAGGTCCGAGAGCCAGCGTGAGGGTGGCGAGCGAGCTGCCGACCAGCAATCCGAGCCGTACGGGGCCGCGCCGCCGGGTTCCGGCGCGCGCGCCCCGGCTCGGATCACAGGATCCGGTCACACGCTCTACATCGCTATACTGTTGGACCACCGGACTGACCCCCGTCATGCCTGTCGCAAACTGTGTACGGGGGGTTAGGAAATGCGGCTTTAACGAACTATCACATTGCGGCCACACTCGGCGCCGCGCGCGACAGGCTGAAACGGCAATCCCCCTTTCTGGGACGGAAGGAACCATTCCGCGGCTCGCGTGTCATGGTGGTCCGACGCTGCCGCGCGCGGCGCCCCGATCCGGCGGCCCCCGCGTCGAATCGCACGCCGCCCGGGCAAACGACAGTGTACAGCCGCCTGGGTCGGCGGGAGACAGGAAGACTGTCCGGGTGGGCGCGGCTAACGTGCGGGACGACCGGACCGCGTTGCCACGCGTCACCTTGGGGCAGGCCCTCGTTCTTCATCGGTCGCGCGAACAGCAGGTGTCAGGCTCTACGTATGTCTTCCGAGGAGAGAAACCAGGACCCGGACGCGGCGCCGGCCGGGGGCGAGGCTCCGGGCGGCGAGGTCGCCTGCCTGCGGTTCGAGCCGCCCGGGGATCCCGTGGCGCTCGGCCGGGCGTGGCAGGACCATCTCGCGCCCATCTTCGACGTGAGCTTCCGCCCGGAGACCGACCTGACCGTCCCGATCGCGATGCGCAGCTACCATCTCGGCGACCTACTGGTCGGCGACGTGGTGGCGCCGGCCCACACCCTCGTGCGGACGCGGGAGATGATCGGCCAGCAAGGCCTCGACCACATCCTGCTGCAATTCTACCGGCGGGGGCAGAGCCGCGTGGAGACCGAGCAGGGCACCGGCCCCGTGAACGAGGTGCAGTGCATCGTCTTCGACCTCGCCCAGCCCGTGCGCATCGTGGCGGGCGCGGTCGACGCCACGAACGTCGTGATCCCCCGCGCCCTGCTGGAGAAGCAGGGCTGCCACCCCGACGCCCTGCACGGGCGCCCCCTCGACCACGACGGCGACCCGTTCGGGCGCCTGGTCCATAATTTCGTCGCCAACGTCGTCGCCTGCGGCGACCTCCTCGACCGCCGCGAGGCCCTGGCGGCCTCGGCGGCGATCACCCAGCTCTGCGCCAGCTGGCTGCGCGGGCAGGAGGAGGGGCGCCCCTCCCAGCACCAGGACATCCGGATCCGGGTCCGCCGCCTCGTCGAGGCGGAACTCGGCAACCCGAAGCTGACGCCCGCCCTGATTGCGACCCGGCTCGGCCTGTCGCGCTCGACCCTGTACCGGCTGTTCGCCCCCAACGGCATCGTGGCGTATATCCGCGACCGCCGCCTCATGGCGGCGATGCGGATGCTCGTGCGCGACGATGCCCCCAAACCCCTGCGCATCTCGCAGGTCGCCTTCGCGGTCGGTTTCTCGGACGAGCGGACCTTCCGGCGGGCGTTCAAGCGCCGGTTCGGCTTCATCCCGAGCGACGCATCCCAGCGCCTGGAGACCGGCCCCGAACCCGCGCCCGGCGCCGTCCTGCGCAACTGGATCGAGAGCCTCTGACGTGCCGCGCCGGTCCGCCGGCCGGCGGCGCGCCGGCGCTGTGGGCGTCCTGTCCCTCTGCCTGTGCCTCTCCCTGTGTTTCGCGGCCGCCGCGCCGCTCGCCCCGGGCCCCGTCCAGGCCGAGACCCGGGAGGCGGCGCCCGCCCTCCGCACCGGCGAGCCCGAGACGTGGCGGGTCGCGACCCATCCGGTGCCGCCCCTGGTCATGGACGAGGACGGCCGGCTGCGCGGGTTCAGCATCGATATCTGGAACGCCATCGCGCGGGAGCTCGGCGTCCGGACGGCCTACCTGCGCGTCGACGACCTGCCGGCGCTGTTCGCGGCGGTCTCGGACGGGCGCGCGGACCTCGCCATCGCGGCGGTGTCGATCACCGCGGAGCGCGAGCGGCGTTTCGACTTCTCCGTCACGATGCTGGAGACCGGCCTGCGCATCGCCGTCCGGGCGGAGCCGGACGCGACCGGCTCGGCCACCGCGCGGGCTCTCCGGGCGCTCCTGAGCGACGCCGCCTTCCTGCAGGTCCTGCTGGGGCTCGCCGCCCTGATCCTGGCTGTGGCGGCCCTGGTCTGGTGGCTCGAGCGGCGCCACCCCGGCGGCATGGCGGCGCGCTCGGGACCGGCGCGCGGCTTCGCCCACGTCGTCTGGTGGGCCCTGAGCAGCCTCGCCGCCCAGGCGGAGGAGATGCCGCGCAGCCCGCTGGCGCGGGCCGTCACGGTGCTCTGGCTGTTCACCTGCATCGCCCTGGTGGCGTGGTTCACCGCGGGCCTGACCAGCACGGCCACGGTGGAGCGCCTGCGCGGCGCGATCAACGGCCCGCAGGACCTGCCGGGCAAGCGGGTGGGCACGGTCGCCAACACCACCTCGGTCGCCTACCTGGCGGACCATTTCGCCACGCCGGTGGGCTTCGCGACCCTGGAGGAGGCCTGCGCGGCGCTCCAGGCCGGCACGGTCGCGGCAGTGGTCTACGATGCCCCCGCGCTCAGCTACTACGCGACCCGGCCCGGCCACGAGGCCCTGCGCCTGGTCGGCACCGCGTTCAACCGGCAATCCTACGGCATCCTGTTCCCGGCCAACGACCCCCGGCGCAAGCGCGTCAACCAGGCCCTGCTGGGACTGCGCGAGGACGGCCGCTACGACGAGATCTACGGCCGCTGGTTCGGCTCCGAGAGCGGCGAGTCCCAGGGTCGCTGATCAGGGCCGCCGAGGCGCGCCGCGGTAGGCCTCGGCCGGGTGGCGCGCGGGCAGCCGGTCCCCCTGGCCGAACAGCTTCGCCCGCAGCGAGCCCTCGGCGTAGGCGGTCTTGTAGAGGCCGCGGTCCTGCAGTTCCGGGATCACGAGGTCGATGAAGTCGGAGAAACTCTCCGGCACGACGATCCGGCTGAGGTTGAAGCCGTCGACCTCGCCCTCCGTGATCCAGGCCTGGAGTTCGTCGGCGATCGTCACGGCGTCGCCGGTGAGGACCGCGTAGCGGCCGCCGAGCTGCAATTCGCCGAGGAGGTCGCGCTTCGTCAGCCCGCGCCTGGCCGCCGCCGCGGTGGCCGACTGGATGGCGTTGCCCGGCGCGTAGGGGATCGGCTCGTCGAGGCCGTAGCGGGCGAAGTCGATCCCCGTGGAGGCGGAGAAATGCGCGAGCCCCGCCTCCGGGCTCGCGTAGGACAGGTACTCGTCCCGCTTGGCCTCGGCCTCCGCCCGGGTCCGCCCGGGGATCACCGCGAGGCCGACGAACACCTTCACGTCGTCGGGTTCCCGGCCGGCCGCGACCGCCTCGGCCCGGATGGCGCGGACGGAGTCGCGGGCGGTGGCCGGGTCGCGGGCCGAGATGAACACGCACTCGGCGTGGCGGCCCGCGAAGGCGCGGCCGCGGCCCGAGGCGCCGGCCTGGTAGAGGACCGGCGTCCGCTGGGGCGACGGCTCCGACAGGTGGTAGCCCTCGACCGCGAAGAACGCGCCCCGGTGGGTGACCTTGCGGATATGGGCGGGATCGCTGAACACCCGGGCCGCCCGGTCGCGGCGCACGGCCGCATCGTCCCAGCTGCCCTCCCAGAGCCGGTAGAGCACCTCCAGGTACTCGTCGGCGTAGTCGTAGCGCCGGTCGTGCGCCGGCAGCGTGCCGCCGCTCTGGGCGCGGTGGGCGCTGTCGAGGTAGCCGGTGACGACGTTCCAGCCGATCCGGCCGCCCGTCAGGTGGTCGAGGGTCGAGAGGCGCCGGGCGAAGGTGTAGGGCGCCTCCTGGTGGACGTTGATCGTCACCCCGAAGCCGAGATGCTCGGTCACCGCCGCCATGGCGGAGATCATCACGGTCGGGTCGTTGACCGGGAGCTGCACGGCCTCCCGGGCGGTGACGTCGATGCCGCCGCCGTAGATGTCGTAGACGCCGATGATGTCGGCGATGAACAGGCCGTCGAACAGGCCGCGCTCCAGGAGCCTCGCCTGCTCGGTCCAGTAGGACAGCGTGTTGTAATCGGCCGAGCGGTCGCGCGGGTGGGTCCAGAGCCCGTGGTTGATGTGGCCCGCGCAGGTCATGTTGAAGGCGTTCAACAGGATCTGCTTCTTTCCGAGGGCCATCAGAGCGCTCCGTGCCGGGGCGGCTGCCGGCCGTCGAGGTGGTAGGCGCCGATCCAGTGGTACTTCCAGCGCACCGGATCGTGCAGGGTGTGGGTGCGGACGTCGCGCCAGTAGCGGTCGAGCGCCTCGGCCCGGTCGGTGGCCGAGGTGCCGCCGAGCTCGACGAGCTTGTTGGCCGCGAGCAGGCCGGCCCGGTGGCTCGCCGCCCGGGCCTCCGCCACCGCCACGGAGGCGGCCGCGACGCTGTCGGCGTCGGGGGCTTCCTGCGCGGCGTCCACGTAGCGGCCGGCCCGCGCCAGCAGGGCGTCGGCCGCCGCGAGGCGCACCTGGACGTCGCCCAGCGCGTGGAGGGTCAGGGGATCCTCGCTCGCCCGCGCGACCCCGGAATCGATCCACGGCCGGGCGCGGTCGCGCACGAAGGGCAAGGTCGCCGCGAAGGCGCCCGCGCCGATGCCGAGATCGATCCCGGCGTGCAGGATCTGCGCGAAGGGGCCGAGGGCGGTGGGCCGCTCCAGCGAGGCCTGGAACGGCACCACCCAGTCGGGCTCCACGGCGACGCGGTCGAACAGGACCGAGCCCGAGCCGGTGAGCCGCTGCCCGAACCCGTCCCAGTCGTCGACCAGGGTCACGCCCGGCGCGTCCCGGGGGACGAAGACGAGGTAGGCGACCGCCCGGCCGTCCTCCTCGGCGTTGGCCAGGGTGGGGATGCGGTGGGCGTAGAGCGAGCCGGTGCAGTAGTCTTTGCGGCCCTCGACAGTCCAGCCAGCCGGGTCACGCACGAGGCGGGTGCGGCGGGTGTGGTCGCGCGCGCCGGTCTCGGCGAGCGCGTTGCCGAAGCGCTCGCCCGCCAGGACGCGGCCGTAGAGGGCGCGCTTCTGGGCCTCGGTGCCGCCGTTGCGGAGCACCTCCAGGGCGTAGAAATGGTTCTGCGGGATCTGGCCGAGGGAGCCGTCCGCCGCGGCGATCCGGGCGATCACCTGGGCGACCGTGGCGCTGTCGAGGCCGGGGCCGCCGTATTCCCTCGGCACCGTGATCGCCCAGAGGCCGGATTCGGTGAAGCGCGCGATCTCGGCGACCGGCAGGCGGCGCTCCAGGTCGCGCTCGGCGGCGGCCTCGGCGAAGGCCTCCGCCAGCCGGTCGGCGACGGCGAGCGCCGCGGCGGCGTCCGGAAGGACCGGCACCGGGCGCGGCGGCGCGGGTGCCTGCGTGAAGGCGGTCTCGTGGGGCTGGAGCGGCATCGCCCGGTCCTCAGTTCCACTGGTGCCGGGCGGGCAGCACGCCGTTCAGGGCGTGGTTCCCGAGGAGGTGGTACTTCCACCGCACGGGGTCGTGCAGGGTGTGGACCCGGGCGTCGCGCCAGTACCGGCCGAGATTGTAGGTCTCGCGGGTCGCCGAGGCGCCGGCGAGCTCGAGGAGCCGCTCCGAGGCCTCCAGGGCGATCTCGGTGGTGAGGATCTTGGCCTGCGCCACCGCCACCGACGCCTCGGCCGCGCTCTGGGCGGTGACGGGGGCCGCGGCGATCCGGTCGAGCGCCCGTCCGGCCCGGGCCAGGACCTCCTCGGCGGCGTGCAGGTCGACGGTGAGCCGCCCGACCTCGCCGAGGATGTGGGGATCCTCCGCGACGGTCTCGGCGGTGAAGGGATAGGGCCGGGTCCGGGTGCGCAGGAAGTCGAGGGCGGCGGCGGCCGCGCCCCGGGCGAGCCCGGCGTCGATCGCCGCGTGGATCAGCTGCGAGACCGGCCCGAACAGGCCCGGGCGCCCGGCCAGGGGCGCGAGGTCGATCGTCAGCTCCGCCTCGACCGGGGCCTGCGCGAAGATCACGCTGCCGCTCGCCGTGGTGCGCTGGCCGAAGCCCTGCCAGTCGTCCACCACCCGCACGCCGGGGGCGTCCCGGCGCACGAAGACCAGGAGCGGCCCGCCGTCGGGGCCGACCGCGCGCGTCGGGATCCAGTGGGCGAAGAGCGCGCCCGTGGCGTAGAAGCGCGTGCCGCTGAGCCGCGGGCCCTCCGGCCCGGCGGTCAGCCGCGTGTCCACGCCGGTGATCGCCTTGCCGTTGCGGGCGGGGCCGGCATTGCCGATCCGGTGGCCGGCGAGCACGTCCCGGTAGATCCGCGCCTGCTGGGCAGGGCTGGCGGCGGCCGCGACCAGCGCCAGGACGCCGAACTGGTTCTGGGGGATCTGCGCCGCCGAGCCGTCGGCGGCGGCCAGGATCGCGAAGACCTCCGCGAGCGTCGCGTGCGAGACCCCGGCGCCGCCGTGTTCGCGCGGCACCGTGATGCCGCCGAGCCCGCTCTCCGTGAAGGCCGCGATCTCCGCCCAGGGCAGGCGCCGGTCGCGGTCGCGCTCGGCCGCGCCCGCCGCGAAGATCCGGGCCACGGCCCGCGCGGCCGCGATCGCCTCGGCATCCGAGCGGATCCGGTGCGGCGGCGACGGCGGCGGCGGCAGCCGATCTTCGACCGGGTCGGTGACGGGATCGTCCAGGTGCAGGCTCATACGGTTTCCGGTTGACCGCTCGGGTTGGGACGTCCCGCCGTCATCGCGAGCGCTGCGAAGCGCCCCGGGGGCCGCGCGCGGTCGGAAGACGCGGCGCGGCCTGGACGGCTTCGCTCCGCGCGCGCGGACGGCGATGTCGAGGTCGTCGACCGGGGACGATCCATCGGTGTGGGCTCCCGGTCGGATCGCCCAGATCGGGCGGTTTCGCTCAGCGGGCCCGGAGCCGCCGCACCGCGGTGTCGCCCGCGAACTGGACCGCGCACACGAGGGCGATCAGGATCGCGATCACCACCACCATCACGGTGGTGTCGAAGCGCTGGTAGCCGTACCGGATGGCGACGTCCCCGAGCCCGCCCGCGCCCACCGCGCCCGCCATCGCGGAGGCGCCGATCATCGCCACCACCGTGATGGTGAAGCCGGCCACGATGCCCGGCAGCGCCTCGGGCAGGAGCACGTGGGCGAGGATGTGCCGGCGCCGGCAGCCGATGGACTGGGCGGCCTCGATCAGGCCCGCATCCACCTCCCGCAGCGAGACCTCGGCGATCCGAGCGAAGAACGGGGTCGCGCTCACCGAGAGCGGCACGATCGCCGCCCAGACGCCGATCGTGGTGCCGGCCACCAGCCGGGTGAACGGGATCAGCGCCACCAGCAGCACGATGAAGGGCACGGCCCGGAAGCCGTTGACCACGGTCCCGACCACCCGGTGGGCCGTCGGCGCCGCGAAGATGCCGCCAGGCCCGGAGGTGACGAGGAACAGCGCCAGGGGAATGCCGGCGACCACGGCGATCCCGGCCGAGACCCCGACCATGAGCGCGGTGTCGAGGAAGGCCTGCCAGAGGCGTTCGATCATCTGCGGCGACATGGCGGGCCTCCGGGTTCGGGGTGCAGGGGCGGCGGTGCAGCGGTCGGGGTATCGGGGGAGGAGCGGTCCCGCATCGTCTCACCCCTCCGCCGGGTCGGCGGGGACGTAGCCGACCCGCTCCACGTCGCCGCCGAGCGTCCGCAGCCGCGCCTCGGCGCCCGGATCCTCGGCCGGGACGGCCACCAGCATCCGGCCGACCGCGTGGCCCTGGATCCGCTCGATGCCCGCCTGGAGCAGGCGCACCGGCGCCCCGGCCCCCGCGAGGCCCGAGAGATCCGGCGCGGCCCGGCCCGAGCAGGTGATCCGCAGGATCGCCCAGCCGCCCGGCGCGGGCCGCGGCTGCAGCCGGGCCGCCAGATCCGGCGGCAGGCCGCGGGTCAGGGGTTCGAGCAGCGCCCGGGTGGTCGGGTGCTCGGGCGCCCCGAACACGCGCCAGACCGGCCCGGTCTCGACGACCCGGCCGCCCTCCAGCACCACCACGTCGCTGCAGATCTCGCGGATCACGCTCATCTCGTGGGTGATCAGGATGATGGTGATCCCGAGCCGCCGGTTGATGTCGCGCAGCAGGTCGAGGATCGCCAGCGTCGTCTCCGGGTCGAGGGCGGAGGTCGCCTCGTCGCAGAGCAGGATCTCCGGATCGCTCACGAGCGCCCGGGCGATGCCGACCCGCTGCTTCTGGCCCCCGGAGAGCCGCGACGGGTAGGTGTCGGCCTTGTCCTCCAGGCCGACGAGGCGCAGGGCCTCCGCGACCCGCGGGCCGATCGCGTGCCGCGGGACGCCCGCGACCGTGAGCGGCAGCGCCACGTTCTGCCGGACGGTCTTGGCCGCCAGCAGGTTGAAGTGCTGGAAGATCATGCCGATGCGCCGGCGCAGGGCGACGAGCCCGTCGGTGTCGAGGGCGTCGATCGGGGCGCCGTCGACCAGGACCCGGCCCGAACTCGGCGCCTCCAGCCGGTTGACCGTGCGCAGGAGGCTCGACTTGCCCGCCCCCGAGCGGCCGATGATGCCGAAGATCGCGCCGGCGGGGATCGCGAGGTCCACCCGGTCGAGCGCCTGCACCGGTCCGGCGGCCGAGCGGTAGGTCTTCGAGACGGACTCGAACCGCACCGTTCCGGTCTCCCGGCCGGCCTCGCTGCCGGGCGCGGCGACCGGGGTCCGGGCGGCGGTCGCGGCGCCCGGGCTCGTCCGCCCGGCCGCGGCCGGCGTGCCCGGATCGCGCAGGCTGTCGAAGATCAGGCCGACCATCAGTTCTGCCACGCCAGCAGGTACAGCTTGTCGCTGTTGGCGAAGGACTTGCGGATCTGCTGTTTCACGGCCTCCGAGTTCTGGAAGAGCGTCACGAATTTCCGGATCACGGGGTCCTCCTTGCGGGCGGCCTTGGTGACGAAGCTCACGGCGAAGCGCCTGTCCTCGATACCGGAATAGATCAATCCGCTGGTCGGGTCGAAACTGCCGGCCGCCACGATGAAGTGCGGGTAGCCCAGGGCGAGGTCGACGTCGCCGGTGATCCGCGCGAGCTGCGGCCCCTCGACCTCGGTGAACCGCAGCGTCTTCGGGTTCTCGACGATGTCGTCGAGGGTGCCGAGGAAGCCGACACCGTCCTTCAGCGTGATCAGCCCGGCCTTCTGGAGGAGCAGCAGGCCGCGGCCCTGATTCACCGGGTCGTTGGCGATCGCCACCGTGCCGCCCGCCGGGATCTGGTCGAAGCTCTTATGCTTCAGGGAGTACAGGCCGATATTGGACAGGATCCCGAGCCCGACGATGTCGAACGCGTAGCCCTTCTGCTTGGCGGCGTTCTCCATGAAGGGGCGGTGCTGGAAGAAGTTCACGTCGATGTCGCCGGCGTCGAGGGCGACGTTGGGCGTCGTCCAGTCGCTGAACTCGACCACCTTGACGTCGAGGCCCTCGGCCTTGGCCTCCCGGGCCGCGACCGTGACGGCGTCGCCGTAGGCGCCGGGCACGACGCCGACCCGGAGGGTCTCCGCCCCGGCCGGCACGGCCCCGAGGCTGAGCGCCGCGACGGCGAGGAGACGCAGGAACTTCATCGGGCGGGAACTCTGATCGGGATGGACGGGGGCAAGTCCGGCTGCCGGGCCGCGATGGTTCGCTCCGCATCCGAAGGCATGCGGACACGATCCATCAAGTCGACAGGCGCCGTCTCACGTGGATGATTGTCTCGCGTCAGGTTTAGATCAGCGCGGCCCGCCCCGAAATTCTAAAGATCGTCGTTCGACGACACGAACGATCTCCCGATACCCCTGAACCGGAGAGGCGCATGCTGCGCCCCCTCGGGGCTCCTCTCCGGCTCCGCTCCGTCCCCGCGCGCGCGGTCCCGCGGGCGGTCCGGCCCCGGGGACGGGGCGCGGCGCCCGGGCGGATCCCGGTCGCCCGGACCGGGCGCCGAATACAGGTCGGTCCGGCGGGGGGAGCGCCGGAACAAGCCTTGTCGGATCGGATTGAACCTGCGATTATCCAGTCATCGCAACGGCTTAGTGAAGATCATGCTCTTCCGCGAGCACTCCGCGAACGAAACCTTCTCCCCCATCCTCGATCCGGGGGATGAGCCTTCCCGGGTCGCGGAGATGCCCCGCCGCCCGGTCCCCGAGGCCTGGTCCGGCGTCGCCGCGCCGGTCCTCGCCCCGGGCGACGAGGTGGTCTTCGACCGGCTCGACCTCGCCGAGATCCTCGGGATCTGGCGCCATGCCCGCGGCCGGGTCGTGGGGCTCCACCGCCCATGGGGCGCGGCCGCCACCGTGGACGTGCAGTTCGAGGGACACGAGACCCTGGAACGCTACCTGCCGGATCTGTTCCGGCGCGTGCACTGAGGCGCGCCGACAGGCCCGCCGGCCGGCGGAGTCATTGGCTGACCCCGGGCTGACCCCGGGCTGACCCCGGGCTGACCTTGGGCCGACATCGCCCGGATCTGTCGGCTGAGAGGACAGCGAGTGTCTGTTTTCACGACACTTCGCGGCGCCGGGCACGGATCGGGCCCGCGCTCACGAAAATGTAGGGCCCCACCGGCGCGCGTCTCCCCTCCGGGCCGGAACCCCGCCGGTTCCGAAACGTCGGGCCGGTCGCGACCACCGCGGCCGATCTCCCGGCCGGGGCGGACGGGCCTGTCCGGGGGGCACGATGGCTCAGGGAAACCACAGACGGCGCGCGGGCGCGCCATGACGGCGAGCCACGGCGTGTTCGCCTTCGCGCATATCGGCGACCTGCATCTCGAGCGGGCCTCCGACCCCCACGCCGCCGACCTGCGGGCGATGCTCGCCGAGGTGGCGGGGCTGCACCGACACGGTCTCCTCGACTTCGTCTACATCCCCGGCGACCTCGCCGAGGACGGGCGGGCGGAGCAGTACGCGGTCCTGCGCGAGGCCTTAGACCGGCACCCGGACCTGCCGGTGCGCCTGATCGCCGGGGACCACGACCGCCAGCACGGCACGATGGCGGATTTCGACGCCCTGTTCGCCGCGGTGGCGGGCAGCCCGCGCGGCGGCGGCCACGCGGCGCGGCGCCACGACCTGCCGCGCCCGCGCGACCCCGTCTCCGTGACGCACTACTACTTCGCCGAGACCTGGGCGGGCGTGCGCTGCCTGTTCCTCGACATGGTCAGCCCCGGCTACGGCCAGAAGGGCTTCGGCCTCGATTTCCGCCTCGGCCCCCACCAGCTCGCGTGGCTCGGCGAGGAGCTGGCCCGGGCCGAGCGGGAGGGCCAGCCCTGCGCGGTCTTCGCCCACACCTACCCGGACGACCTCTGCGTGCCCGATGAGCGGGCGGCGCTCGCCGGCCTGATCCGCCACTACGGCGTCCGCCTCGTCGAGATGGGCCACACCCACTACAACGAGCTCGCCCCGGACGGGCGCACCCTCTACGCCGCGGCCCGCTCGGTCGGCCAGAACGAGGACGGCTCGGTCGGCTACGCGGTCGCGGCGATCGACGGGCCGGTCGCGAGCTGGCGGTTCAAGCCCCTCGACCGGGCGCTGCCCTTCGTGATGGTCACGAGCCCCGCCGACCGGCGCCTCGCCACGGCGCCCCTCGACGCCGCCGACGGCACGGTCTCGGTGCGCGCCCTCGTGCTGTCGGACCGGCCGCGGGCCGAGTGGCGCTGTCACCTGCGCGTCGATGGCGGCCCGGCCCACCCGATGGTGCCGGACGGCCCCCGGACGGTCCACGCCCGCATCCCCTGGCGGGACGGCGCGCGCCGCCTCGCCGTCACGGTCGCGGACGGCACCGGCCACACCGACACCGAGGTGATCGAGCCCGTGGACCGGAGCTTCGTGCCGCCGCCCGCGCACGAGCGGCCCGGCAGCGACGCGTTCCGCCTGCCGGCCTGGCCCGAGAAGGGGCTCCGGGGCGACCAGCTCGGGCCGAACCGCAACGGCCGGCACTGGTAGCCGGTCCCGCCCGAATCGCGGCACACCGCACCGCACGATCCACCACACCAGAGGACCACCGCAACCGATGGGCGCGCTGACGCTGACCCCCAACATCGCGACCTGGACGATCGCCGCCCTCGCGACCCTCGGCGTCATCCTGCGGCCGTTCGCGTGGCCGGAGGCGATCTGGGCCGTGCTCGGGGCCGGCGCCCTCGTGGCCCTCGGCCTGCTCGCCCCCGCCACCGCCTGGGACGGCGTGCTGAAGGGGACCGACGTCTACCTGTTCCTCGTCGGCATGATGCTGATGTCGGAGGTGGCCCGGAAGGAGGGCCTGTTCGACTGGCTCGCCTCGATCGCCGTGCGCGCCGCCAGGGGCTCGGCGACCCGGCTGTTCACCCTCGTGTACCTCGTCGGCACCGTCGTCACGGTGTTCCTGTCCAACGACGCCTGCGCGGTGGTGCTGACGCCCGCCGTCTACGCGGCCACCAAGGCCGCCAAGGTGGAGAATCCCCTCCCCTACCTGTTCATCTGCGCCTTCATCGCCAACGCGGCGAGCTTCGTGCTGCCGATCTCGAACCCGGCCAACCTCGTGGTCTTCGCCGAGCACATGCCGCCGCTGGTGCGCTGGCTCGGCCTGTTCGCCCTGCCCTCGCTGCTGGCCATCGCGACGACCTACGCGGTGCTGCGGCTGACCCAGGCGAAGACCCTGCGCGGGCAGGAGGTCGCCACCGACGTCGAGGCTGTGCCGCTGTCCCGCACCGGCCTCGTGGCGGGGATTGGCATCGTGGCGACCGGCGGCGTGCTGATCGCGGCTTCCGCGCTCGGCCTCGACCTCGGCCTGCCGACCTTCGTGGCCGGGCTCGCCACCACGATCGTCGTGCTGCTGCTCAAGCGCGGCGGCCTCGTCGAGGTGGCCAAGGACGTGTCGTGGAGCGTGCTGCCGCTGGTGGCCGGGCTGTTCGTCCTCGTGGAGGCCCTGGAGAAGACCGGCGTCCTGGCGATGCTGGCGGACCTCCTCAAGGGCTACGCCCACGCCGCCCCGGAGGCCACCGCCTGGGGGGCGGGCGGCCTCGTCGCGGTGCTGTGCAACCTCGTCAACAACCTGCCGGCCGGGCTGATCGCGGGCGCCGCGGTCCAGACCGCCCACGTGCCCGAGAAGGTGGCGGGCGCGATCCTGATCGGCGTCGATCTCGGGCCGAACCTGTCGGTGACGGGCTCGCTCGCCACGATCCTCTGGCTGACCGCCATCCGCCGCGAGGGCCAGGATGTCGGCGCCTGGACCTTCCTCAAGCTCGGCCTGCTGGTGATGCCGCCGGCCCTCGCGCTGGCGCTCGCCGGCCTGCTCCTCGTCTGACCCTTCCCCGCAAACCCGAAGGTCCGCGCGCGTGACGGCTGCCCTCCTCTATCCCTTCATCCTGGTGGCGGGCGCGCTGCAGGCGATCGGCAACGCCATGAACGCGCAGCTGCGCGGCCGCATGGTCAATCCGTGGCTCGCCGCGACGGTGTCGTTCCTGCCGATCGTCTTCGTGTTCACGACCCTGTTCCTCACCATGCCGACGCCGCTGCCGAGCCTCGACAGCTTGGGCAAGATGCCCTGGTACGCGCCCCTCGGCGGCCTCGCCGGCGCGGTCGCGGTGTTCGGCGGCCTCGCCTTCATCGACAAGGTCGGCGCCGGGCCGTTCAACGGCCTGACGCTCACCGCCAACATCCTCACCTCTCTGGCGATGGACGCGCTCGGCCTGTTCGGCCTGCAGGCGGCGGGCTTCAAGCCGATGCCCTGGCTCGGCGGCCTGCTGATGGCGGTGGGCGTCACCTTCATCGCGCGCTCGGGCGGCAAGAGCGACGGCGGCGGCTCGGGGGTCGGCGGCAAGCTGCTCTACCCGTTCATCCTCGTGGCCGGCGCCCTGATGGCGATCGGCGTGGTCTGGAACGCGCAGCTCCGCGGGGCCCTGGAGAATCCCTGGCTCGCCGCGACGGTGTCGTTCGTGCCGGTCGTGTTCGTGTTCGCGCTGATGTTCCTGCTGCGGCCGTCGCCGCTGCCGACCCGCGACGACGTCGCGGGCGTCCGCTGGTGGATGCCCCTGGCCGGCCTCACCGGGGCGGTCGCGGTCTTCGCCGGGCTGCTCTTCGTCGACAAGGTCGGGGCCGGCGCCTTCAACGGCCTGCTCATCACCGCCAACCTCCTGACCTCGGTGGCGCTCGACCATTTCGGCTGGTTCGGCATGAAGCGGGTCAAGGCCGGCCCGCCGCGCCTGATCGGCGCCGCCCTGATGGTCGGCGGCATCGTGCTGATCTCGCTGTTCTGAGTGGCCGGGGCGATGTGGACCCTCCCCGCCTGGATCCTGCGCCGGGAGACCCTGCTCCTGGCCGGGGCCGCCCTCCTGGGCGCGGGCGGGGTCGCGGCGTGGTACCTGCTCCAGGCGACGGTGCTCACCATCGCGGTCGCCCCCCGGGACGGGACCGAGCCCGGCCTGATCAAGGCCTACGCGGACGCGCTCGAGGCCGCGCACGAGAATGTCCGGCTGAAGATCCTGTCCTTCGACGACGTGCGCGAGAGCGCCGCCGCCCTGCAGGACGGGCGCGCCGACCTCGCGGTGGTCCGCCCCGACGTGCTGCTGCCGACGAACGGCCTGACCCTGGCGATCCTGCGCGACCAGGCGATGGTCATCGCCTCGCCCGAGCAGGCCGGGATCACGAGCTTCCCGAAGCTCGCCGGCAAGCGGCTCGGCATCGCGGCGCACCGGGACGCCGATCTCTGGCTGCTCCGGAATCTCCTCGGCTATTACGGGCTCACCCTGGAGGAGGCCGCCGGCCCGGCCCGGGACTCGACGGTCCTGCTGGTCCCGGTCGACCAGGAGGCGGTGGCCGGCGCCTTCCGCGAGAAGCGGATCGACGCCTTCGTCAGCATCATCGCGCCCTCGGCGCCGAAGGCGCTGGCCCTGGTCTCGGCCGTGCAGGGCGTCGCCCGCGGCGGCAAGGTGGCGTTCGTCGCCGTGGAGGATGACGGCGCGGTGATCGAGCGCTTCCCGCGGCTCCAGGCGGTCACCGTCCCGGGCGGCCTGTTCGGCGGCCGCCCGAAGCTGCCGGCCGACGACGTGAAGACGGTGGGCGCCTCGTACCGGCTGATGGCCCGGGCCTCCTTAAGCCGCGTCGTGGCGGCCGACGTGACCCAGCAGCTCTTCGAGAAGCGCGGCGCCGCCGCCCTGGCGACGGACGCCGCCGAGTACGTCCAGGCCCCGGCCTACGACACGACCGTGGCGGCCACCAGCGCCCGCATCCCGATCCATCCGGGGGCGATCGACTATTACGAGCGCGACCAGCACGGCTTCATCGAGCGCTACGGCGACACGCTCTACCTCCTCGGCGCGCTGGCGGGTGGCCTCGTCTCGGTGCTGGCCTGGATCCGGCAGCGCCTCGCCAGCCTGCGCCGCGAGCGGATCGACGAGATCATGGACCGGCTCCTCGAGATCGCCGGGCAGGCAAGGGCGCTGCGCGACCCGGCGGCGATCGAGGCGCTCACCGTCGAGGTCGACGCGCTGGCCATCGACGTCGTCCGCTACGCCCGCGAGCGGGAGCCGGACACCCGCACCATGTCGGCGGCGTCCGTCGCGATCGACACGGCGCGGGCGACCATCGCGGATTGCCGGGCGCGGGCGGCCGAGGACGGGGGGCGGACCGGGCGGCCCGTCCGGCTGCACGGCGCGGGCGGGGCCTGACATGTCCGTCCCAGCGCCCGCGCCCGCCACCGTGCCCGCCACCGCAACAGAATCGGACCGGAGCGACGCCGCGCCGGACGCCGCCTCGGTCAGGGCGCGTGTCGGCGCGCGCGTGGGGGCGCGGGTGCAGCGATCCCTGCGCTCGCGCACCGTGACCTGGATGACGGTGGGGTTCGCCACGATCCTGGTGATGACCGCCATCGCGCTCGGCGCCTTCGTGTACCAGCAGCGCGGCGTCGACGCCGTGCGCCACACCGTGGCGGTGGACGGGCGCCTCGCCCGGGTCCTGTCGGCGGTGCAGGACGCCGAGACCGGCCAGCGCGGCTACCTGCTCACCGGCGACGAGGCCTTCCTGCTGCCCTTCACAGAGGGGCGGCTGAACGTCGACCAGCAGCTCGATCTCCTGCGCGACCTCGTCCAGGACGATCCCGACCAGCGGGGCGACCTCGACACCCTGGCCGGGCTGATCCGCCGGAAGCTCGACGAGCTCGGCGCCAGCGTCGCCCTCATGCGCGCCGGCGACGGCGCGGCGGCCCGCGCCTCCGTGGCGGACGGGCGCGGCAAGCAGGTGATGGACGCGATCCGCGACCGGGTGCGCCGCATGGAGGCGCACGAGGCGCGGCGGATGGAGCGGCGGCAGGCGACGGTGTCGCGGATCGCCCTGGCCATCTGGGTCATGGTCGGGGCCCTGGCGGTGCTGTTCGTGCTGTTCGCCGTGTCGGCACTGCGGGAGGCGACCCGGCGCAACCGGCTGTCGCGGTTCCTGCCGCAGGAGCTGGTCCTGCGGCTCGCCGACGGCGACGGGAGCCTGAAGGCCGGCCGCCGCCAGCAGGCCGCCATCGTGTTCGTCGACATGCGCGGCTCGACCACCCTGGCCGAGAGCCTGGATCCGCACCGGCTCTCCGAGTTCCTGTCCGCCTTCCGGCGGCGGGTGACGCGCCTCGCCCGCCTGCGGGGCGGCGTGGTCGACAAGTTCATCGGCGACGGCGCCCTGGTGGTGTTCGGCCTGCCCGAGCCCCGGCCCGACGACGCGGCCCGCGCCCTCGCCTTCGCGCAGGACCTCGTCGCGGTGATCGCCCGCTGGACCGACAGGGCCGCACCCGCGCAGGCCGTGCGCATCGGTGTCGGCGTCCATTACGGCGAGGTGTTCTGCGGGATCATCGGCGAGGAGGCGCGCTACGAGTTCACCGTGCTGGGCGACGCCGTCAACGTCGCCGCCCGCCTCGAGCAGGCGACCAAGCTCCACGGCGTCCCGATCCTGGTCTCGGAGGCCGCGCGGCGGGCCGCGGGGGCGCCGGCCGAGGCGTGGCGCGAAGTCAGCCGCGAGCCCCTGCGGGGGCGCCGCGAGCGCATGGCCTACCACACGCCCGCCGCCCCGGGAGCGGGCGGTCCCGGCCCCCGCCGGGAAGAAGATATCGCGTTCCCGGCGGTCGAACCGGCCCTCTGAGAAGAACCTGCCTGTCGTGGGGATCGAATGGAGAACAAGCATCTCCGTGCGCAGCGAAATTCGAAAGACGTGTCCATTGCGAACGGACCTGCCGAGCGCGACATTCGGCACCATGCGCAGCGCTTCTGAAAACCAGTCGCCGGCCTTCGATCCGTTCGGCGAGCCCGTCGCCGACGGCGTCGCCGGCGCCTGCCCGGCCACCTCGACCGGCGACCGCACGGCGCGGCGCGTCGGCGGTGCGGTGTTCTGGACGCTGGCGCTCGCGATCCTGGCCGGCCGCGTCTACGCCTACGATCTCCCGGCCGTGCAGGCCGTCGCCTCGCACGCTGCCCAGGTGCTCGCCCTGCGCTGAGCCTCCTGGTCGAGCCCGTCGAAGACGACCCGCGCGGCGCGCAGGTTGCCGTCGATGTGCAGCCGCGCGCGGGCCCTCCCGGTTCAGTCCCTCGTGAGGTGGCGGCGGACGGCCTGGGCCGTGACGGCGGAGACGCGCACGTTCGACTCCTGCGTCACCCCGGCGATGTGCGGCGTGAGGATCAGGTTCGGCACGTCCGCGAAGACGGCGCCCGCCGCCGCGTCGAGGGGCTCGCGGTCGAACACGTCCAGCGCCGCGCCGCCGAGATGGCCGGAGCGCAGGGCTTGCGCCACGGCGGCCTCGTCCACCACCCCGCCCCGGGCCGCGTTGATCAGGATCGCGCCCGCAGGCATCCGGGCCAGCGCTGCCGCGTCGATCAACCCGCGGGTCTGATCGGTGAGCGGCACGTGCAGCGAGAGCACGTCGCTCTGGGCGATCAGCGCGTCGAGCGCCAGGGGCCGCACAGGGCCGTAGGCCGGGTTCCAGGCCGGGTCGCCCGCGTCCACGAAGGGGTCGTGGGCGGCGACCGCCATGCCGAGGGCCGCGGCCCTCCGGGCAGTCTCGCGAGCGATCGACCCGAAGCCGACGAGGCCGAGGCGCTTGCCGGCGATCTCGCGGCCCATCAGGGCGTTGCGCGGCCACGTGCCGGCCGCCACGCGGGCCGTGGCCCCGTAGGCGCCGCGCAGGAGCAGCAGCGCGGTTGCGACCACGTACTCGGCGACCGCGCCGTCGTTGGCGCCGGTGGCCGGGTAGACCGCGATGCCGTGCGCCCGGCAGGCCGGAACGTCGATGTTGTCGAGGCCGACGCCGAGGCGTCCGACGACCTTGAGGTCGCGGGCGGCGTCGAGCAGGGGGCCGCGGACCTGGGTCCGGTTGCGCACGATCAGGGCGTCGGCCTGGGCCACGGCGGCGGCGAGGTCTCCGGGCCGGTCGACGAGGCCGGGATCGTACTGCACGTCGAGGCCGGCGAGCTCGGCCGCGATCGCGGCCTCGTCCATGAACTCGCTGATGACGACCTTGGGCATGGCGCGCCTGTGTCCCGGTTCCGCGTGATCGTCTCCCGCTAGAGCCGTTCCGGCCCGCGTGGCAACCCGGATCCGGGCTCGCCCGCCCTCAGGCGACCGCGCGGACCGCCCGCTCGGTCGGGAGCGCCCGCCGGGGCAGGCTCTCGATCAGGCCGGGGATCTCCTCGGGCGGCCGGGCCGGGCTGTACAGGAAGCCCTGCGCGCTGTTGCAGCGCCGCAGCCGGAGCAGCTCGGCCTGCTGCTCGGTCTCGACGCCCTCCACGGTGACGTCGATGCGCAGGTCGCGGGCGATGACCATGATCGCCTCGATCACCGTCAGGCATTCGGGGCGGCTGCTCAGGTCGCGCACGAAGGCGCGGTCGATCTTGATCTTGTCGACCGGGAACTGCGTCAGGTAGCTCAGCGAGGAGTAGCCCGTCCCGAAATCGTCTAGGGCGATCCGCACGCCGAGCGCCCGCAGGGAGCGGAGATTGTCCAGCACGTGCGGCGTGTTGGCCAGGAAGATCGACTCGGTGATCTCGATCTCCAGGCGGTCCGCCGCGAGGCCGGTCTCGCCCAGCACCGCCGCGACGTCGGCGAAGAAGTCGGGCCGGCGGAAATGGACTGACGAGATGTTGACGGCGACGCGCAGGCGCGCCGGCCAGGTCAGCGCCTCCGCGCAGGCCCGCCGCAGCGCCCAGCGCCCGAGCGCGAGGATGAAGCCGGTTCCCTCGGCGATCGGGATCAGCTCGGCGGGCGAGACGGGGCCGAGACCGGGCCGGGTCCAGCGGAGCAGCGCCTCGCAGCCGACCACTTGGCCGTCCTGCAGGCTGACCAAAGGCTGGTAGTGCAGCGCCATCTCGCCGTCGGCGAGGGCCTGGCGCATCGCCTCGTCGAGTTCGTGCCGGCGCTGGACGCGCACGTCCAGGTCGCGGTCGAAGCCCCGCCAGCGCCCCTTGCCGCCCTGCTTGGCGCTGTAGAGCGCGAGATCCGCCTTCCGGAGCAGGTCCTCGGGCTCGGTCGCGTCCGCGGGGGCGCAGGCGATCCCGACGCTGACGCCGATCTCCGCCCGGACGCCGTCGATGAGGTAGGGCTCGCGCAGAGTCGCGATCGTGGCCTCGGCCAGGGTCTGCGCGGCCGTACCGTCCCGGCCGCGCTGCAGGATCGCGAACTCGTCGCCCCCGAGACGGAACGCCTGCGCGTCGGCCGGGAGCAGGGCACGCAGGCGATCGGCGACCTGCCCCAGCAGGGCGTCGCCCGCGGCGTGGCCGATGCTGTCGTTGACGGTCTTGAAGCCGTCGAGGTCGAGGTAGAGCAGGCTGACCGTCGCGTCCGGGGCCGGTTGCGCGTTCTGCGGCGCGTTCTGCGCGGCGGCCGCGCAGGCCTCGGACGCGACGTCGTGGAACATGACCCGGTTCGACAGGCCGGTCATCGGGTCCCGGGTGGCCAGATAGGCGATGTGCGCCTCCACCCGGCGGGCCTCGGTCACGTCGGAGCCGACGCCCCGGAACCCGGCGAAGCGCCCCTTCTGGTCGAGGAACGGCTTGCCGCTCAGCCGGAGCCAGCGCCGGCCGGCCGGCGTGTCGATGGCGATCAGGTGCTGGTGGAAGGCGACGCCCCGCCGGAGACGGTCCACGAGGTCGGCGCTCTGGTCGGCCTCGGGGGGCGCCTCCGCCCGGCCGGCGAGCAGCGCCGGGAACGAGGCGTGCTGGAGCCTCTGCACCGGGCAGGCCAGCACGTCCGCCATCCGGGTGGAGACGTGCTGGAACCGTCCGGTCCCGTCCGTCTCCCACAGCCAGTCGCTGGCATTCGCCTCGAAGGCGTTGAGCAGCAGCCCGATCGTCTCGCTCTGGTCCTCGACCCGCACGCGGTCGAGGATGCGCTGGCGCGACAGGCGGCTCATGCGGCTCACGCTCGTCACCACGAAGATCGCGTAGACGGCGAGCAGGAAGCCGATGCTGAGCGCGACCGGCTCCCCGGACCGGGCCAGCCCGACGAAGCTGCCGGCGATGACCGGGACCGCGAACAGGTACGAGACCGACAGGAGCGGGCCGACCACGTAGGCGTCCGAGATCAGGCCGGCCACGATGGCGACGACGAGCAGCCGCGCGTCGCCGCCGGAGGGGGCGAACAGCACGACCGGCAGCGTCGCCCAGGCGAGGCCCAGGGCGAAGGCGAGGCCGGCGGAGATCCGGCAGCCCCACCGGACGGTGTGCGCCGAGGCGGTGTCGCCGTGGGTGCGCCAGTAGAGCCAGGTCGCGTAGGTCGCCGCCGTGATCAGCACCGCGACCACGGCGAGCAGGCCGAGGAGGTAGGTGTGCGAGGCCGAACCCCAGAAGAAGTACGCGACGGCCAGCGCGATGATCAGGTGCGTCACCGCCGAGTAGGTAGCGAGCTTCAGCGTCTCGTCGAGGAGCCCCGCGCGCACCTGCAGGCGGTAGCGGCTCGGCAGCGCGTCGTCGGCGTCGGGACCGAAGAGGCGGCCGAGCAGCGATCCCGGCCGGCGGTCCGGCCAGGTCCCCCGCCGCGCGCCCGGCCCGGTCGCGCCCGCGGAGATCTCGGGCGACACCTCGGGCGGCATCTCAGGCGGCACCTCAGGCGGCACCTCAGGCGGCATGGGCCGCCCCCTGCTCGGCCCCGTGCCCGTCCCCCTGCCCGGCCCCCTGCCCGGTCCCGTGGCGGGGCGCGACCCTCATGGTCAGGCCGCCCCTGGGCCGCAGGGTCACGCGGAACTGCGCCCCCGGCATCTCCGCCGTCACCGGCCGGAGGCGGAAGGCGGGCAGCAGCGTCGCGAGGACGACGAGGCACTCGGTCAGGGCGAGGCCCATGCCGATGCAGACCCGCGGGCCGGCGCCGAACGGCAGGTAGGCGTAGCGGTCGCGCGCGGCGGCCCGCTCCGGCGCGAAGCGGCCCGGGTCGAACGCCTCCGGCCTGTCCCAGAGCAGCGCGTGCCGGTGCAGGGCGTAGACCGGCACGTGGACCGACTGCCCGGCCGGCACGACCGTGTCCCCGAGCCGGACCGGGGCCCGCGTCCGCCGCACGATCAGCGGGGCCGGCGGATAGAGGCGCATCACCTCGAGGAGCACCTGACGCGTGTAGGGGAGCCGGTCCACGGAACCGGGATCGGACTCGGGATCGGCGCCGAGGCGCGCCATCTCGGCGACGACGCGCTCCTCCACCTCCGGGTGCTCGGCCAGGACCCGGAAGGTCCAGGCCAGCGCCAGGGCGGTGGTCTCGTGGCCGGCGGACACGAAGGTCAGCAGGTTGTCGACGAGGCTCGCCTCGGTGAGCGGCGCGCCGGTCTCCGGGTCCCGCGCCTGCAGCAGGAGGCCGAGGAGGTCGGAGCCGGGCTCGCCGCGGGACCGGCGGCGCGCGATCGTGCGGGCGACCTCGCCGCGCAGGTAGCGCACCGCCTCCGCCCCGGCCCGGGACCCCGGATGCGGGACCCAGGCCGGCGCCCGCAGCATCTCCAGGGCGATCTTCCAGCTAGTCTGGCCGAGATAGGCGTCCATCGCGGCCCCGAAGGGCCCGACCTCCAGGTGGGGATCGCCCGACACCATCGTGGCGACGATGACGTCGAACGTCGTGCGCATCATCTCGCGCAGGATGTCCCGCTCGCTCCCGGCGGGACCGGTGTCGCGCCAGCGCGCCCGCGTCGCCGCGGCGGCCCGGGCCATGGCCGGCACGAAGCTCCGGACCCGGTCCGGGCGGAACATCGGGGTCGCGGTCCTGCGCTGACGCCGCCAGTGGTCCCCGTCCGCGGTGAGGACCCCCGCGCCGAGGGCCGGGGCGAGCGCCCGGAGCATGAACGGCTCCCGCTCCAGCGCCTCGGCCTGGTCGACCATCAGGCCGCGGATGTGACCGGGATCGCAGACGTAGGTGGTCCGCTGGCCGAGGAAGCGGGTGGTCACCAGGGGTTGTGTGTAGATCTGCCGGGGCCAGGCCTCGATCAGGCTGCCCAGCATCGTGACGAGCACGGATGGCAGCGCGACCGCCTCGGCCACGCCCTCTGCCACGGCCGCCGCGAACGGCGGCCGTCCCGGCGCGCAGACCCTGAACGTTCCGACAGCGGGCATACCGGCTCCCTCGCGGGACCAGATTCGAGGTTCAACGTTAAGTTTTGGCTTGCCGCCGCGGCGCCGTCGAGCGCTTCCCCCGGCGCCGGGGCGGAAACCGCCGCCTTGCTTACCGGGAGCTTACCGGATTCCCGGGGAGGCGCCGCGGACACCCGGGGGCGGCCCGCCCTAGCGGTCCCGGGTCGCGCGGGCCTGAGCCTCGAGGGCCTCGTGGAGCCGGCCCTCGATCAGCAGGGCCGAGCCGTAGTGGAACTCGATGTCGAAGGCGTGGCGCTGGTTCATCGAGAGCGACGCGCTCTGCATCGCGATGAGATGGCCCTCCGCGTCGAACAGGCCCGAGCCCGATCCGCCGTAACCGTCGTTGCAATCGTGGCGGGCGCGGCGGATCGCGCCCTCGCTCGGCGGATCGATCCGCCGAACGGCGCAGGATTCCCGGCTGCTCTGCCCCCGGTAGTTCTCGTGCCCGGCCGGTGAGACCATCGTCACCGGGAGCGTCAGGTCGCCGGTCGGAAGGGTGGGCGGGTCCGGGATCGGCTGCGGCCGCGCCTCGGCCGGCTCGGCGAGGCGCAGCAGCGCCCAGTCGTCGGTGATGTGCAGGCGCCGCGCCTCGGGCTCGACGCCGAGTTCCAGGATCTCGGGCACGAAGGCGTAGTTCCGACCTGCTATCTGAAAGTAGCAGTCGGCGACGTTTCGAGTAACCTCCAGTTGTCGATTGCGGAAATTGTGCGCGTTCATCAGCACGAGGGACCGGCTCCCGATCAGCCACGCGGCGGCGGCCTTCTGGGGAATCCCGTCCGGTCGCCGGCACCACAGGACGCCCGCGCCGGGAAAGCGCTCCAGGTCGGCCCCCGTCAGCTCGCGCCGCCCGTCCTGCTGGTAGAGCGCCGCGAGACGGCGTTCCCCGCCGGTCCCGGCCGCCAGGGCCGCAGGCGCCAAGGTCGCGGGTGCCAGAGCCGCAGGCGCCAGGGCGAGAGCCGCCCAGCAGGCGGCCAGCGCCGGAGAGCGGGCCGCGCAGCCCGTGACATGACCCATGGCGTCCTCCCGGGACGGGTCGGCGGACGGCTCCGGGCCCGCACGCCCGCGTATCGTTCCCACCTGTCTGGCCCACCTGTCTGGGATAGCGGCCGGCTCTCGGTCAAGGTCTCCGTGATCTTACCAGATCTCCGGTGTT
Organism: Methylobacterium sp. D53M; assembly: GCF_053345625.1. Classification (NCBI taxonomy): domain Bacteria; kingdom Pseudomonadati; phylum Pseudomonadota; class Alphaproteobacteria; order Hyphomicrobiales; family Methylobacteriaceae; genus Methylobacterium; species Methylobacterium sp. D53M. The sequence goes on along the minus strand of NZ_JBKFAL010000035.1, from coordinate 16,952 downwards.
CTGTTGCCAAATCATCCCGAAAAGAAATGTTTCGTTTTGCAAAGACACGCATTACAAGCCGTGCGAATAATCAAGTGGCGCACAACGATAATAAGTCTTTCATAAGCTCAGCGAATACTGGAAATAGCCCGGTTATCGCGACGCTGGAGGCGGATTTGTCGGTGAAAGTCGTGTCGCCATCGAATCAACACCACGATGACTGCGAGGCCAAACGGCGTGGCAGTCCGGCGAGGAGACGCAGGATGATCAGGCTCCGGAATTCCGTCTCGGCATTGGCGATCATGGCGCTCGCGCCGGTCGCCATGGCGGGCGTGGCGCAGGCCAACGACAAGCTCGTCGAGAAATCGAAGAGCGACGAGAACTGGGTGATGCCCGGTAAGAACTACGACTCGAACAATTACAGCGACCTGACGCAGATCAACAAGAGCAACGTCAAGCAGCTCAAGCCGTCCTGGACGTTCTCCACCGGCCTGCTCAACGGCCACGAGGGCGCGCCGCTCGTCGTCGACGGCGTCATGTACATCCACACCTCGTTCCCCAACAACACCTTCGCCCTCGGCCTCGACGATCCGGGCAAGATCCTCTGGCAGGACAAGCCCAAGCAGAACCCGGCCGCGCGCTCGGTGGCCTGCTGCGATCTCGTGAACCGCGGCCTCGCCTACTGGCCCGGCGACGGCAAGACCCCGGCGCTGATCCTCAAGACCCAGCTCGACGGCAACGTCGCCGCCCTCAACGCCCAGACCGGCGAGACGGTGTGGAAGGTCGAGAACTCCGACATCAAGGTCGGCTCGACCCTCACGATCGCCCCCTACGTGGTGAAGGACAAGGTGATCATCGGCTCCTCGGGCGCCGAGCTCGGCGTACGCGGCTACCTCACCGCCTACGACGTCAAGACCGGCGCGCAGGTCTGGCGCGCCTACGCCACCGGCCCGGACGAGGACCTGCTGCTCGCCAAGGACTTCAACATCCACAACGCCCATTACGGCCAGAAGGGCCTCGGCACCTCGACCTGGGAGGGCGACGCCTGGAAGATCGGCGGCGGCACCAACTGGGGCTGGTACGCCTACGATCCGGGCACCAACCTGATCTATTTCGGCACCGGCAACCCGGCGCCGTGGAACGAGACCATGCGTCCCGGCGACAACAAGTGGACGATGACGATCTTCGGCCGCGACGCCGACACCGGCGAGGCGAAGTTCGGCTACCAGAAGACGCCCCACGACGAGTGGGACTATGCCGGCGTCAACGTGATGATGCTGTCCGACCAGAAGGACAAGGACGGGAAGATGAGGAAGCTCCTCACCCACCCGGACCGCAACGGCATCGTCTACACCCTCGACAGGACGGACGGCACGCTGGTCTCGGCCAACAAGATCGACGACACCGTCAACGTGTTCAAGTCGGTGGACCTGAAGACCGGCACGCCGGTGCGCGATCCGGAATACGGCACCCGGATGGACCATCTCGCCAAGGACATCTGCCCCTCGGCGATGGGCTACCACAACCAGGGTCACGATTCCTACGACCCGAAGCGGCAAGCCTTCTACATGGGCATCAACCACATCTGCATGGATTGGGAGCCCTTCATGCTGCCCTACCGGGCGGGTCAGTTCTTCGTCGGTGCGACGCTGAACATGTATCCGGGCCCGAAGGGTGACCGGCAGAACTACGAGGGCCTCGGCCAGATCAAGAGCTACAACGCCATCACCGGCAAGTTCAACTGGGAGAAGATGGAGCGCTTCGCGGTCTGGGGCGGCACCACCGCCACCGCCGGCGACCTCGTCCTCTACGGGACGCTGGACGGCTTCATCAAGGCGCGCGACTCCGACAACGGCGACCTCCTCTGGAAGTTCAAGCTGCCGTCGGGCGCCATCGGCTACCCGATCACCTACACCCACAAGGGCACGCAGTACGTCGCCATCTACTACGGCGTCGGCGGCTGGCCGGGCGTGGGCCTGGTGTTCGACCTCGCCGACCCGACCGCCGGTCTCGGCGCGGTGGGCGCCTTCAAGAAGCTCGCCAACTACACCCAGATGGGCGGCGGCGTGATGGTGTTCTCGCTGGACGGCAAGGGCCCGTACGACGACCCGAACGTCGGCGAGTACGCGCAGCACGCCGCCAAGTAAGGGCCCCCGGTAACCGCCGCCTTCATCCCGTCGGCCCCTCGGCCGGCGGGGTTCTGGGATCAGATCCCGACAGGCGGGGCCCTCTGGCGCCCCGCCTGTCCCTCCGGACACGCCATCCGGACACGCCATCAAGAAACGCTTCGACAACAGGGATCAACGTCCATGCCGCGCCCGCGCGCACGCATCCTGGCGGCCCGCTTCGCCGCCGTCCTGACGCTCGCCACTCTGGCCGCCGGGCCGGTGGCGGCCCAGGAATCCGAGGCCCAGGCCATCCAGTCGGATCCCGGCAAGGCCCCGGCCGCCCCGCCGGCCGACCCCGCGACCCTGCGGATCTGCGCCTCCGAGAAGCAGCCGCCCCTCTCGATGAAGGACGGCTCCGGGCTCGAGAACCGCGTCGCGGTCGCCGTCGCCGAGGCGATGGGGAAGAAGCCCGTCTTCGTCTGGCTCGAGAAGCCCGCGATCTACCTCGTCCGCGACGGTCTGGAGAAGCGGACCTGCGACGTGGTCGTCGGCCTCGACAGCGACGACCCGCGGGTGCTGACCACCCGGCCGTACTACCGGAGCGGCTACGTCTTCATCACCCGCGCCGACAAGGATCTCGACGTGAAGTCCTGGTCCGACCCGCGGCTCAAGACCCTCGACCACATGGTGGTGCCGTTCGGCTCCCCCGGCGAGGCGATGCTCAAGGATATCGGCCGCTACGAGGAGGACATGGCCTACCTCTACTCGCTGGTGAACTTCCGCTCGCCGCGCAACCAGTACACCCAGATCGACCCGGCCCGCATCGTCAGCGAGGTCGCCAACGACAAGGCCGATGTCGGCGTCGCCTTCGGCCCGGACGTGGCCCGCTACGTCAAGGATTCCCCGACGCCGCTGCGCATGACGCTGGTCCCGGCCGACACGGTCGGCAGCGACGGCCGCAAGGTCCCGCAGGTCTTCGACCAGTCGATGGGCGTGCGCAAGGACGACGAGGCCCTGCGCAAGGCCCTCGACGCCGGGATCGAGAAGGCCCGGCCCGCCATCGCGGCGATCCTCAAGCAGGACGGTGTGCCGGTCGTCGCCTCGAACTGAGGCTGCCCCACCGAGACCGCCCCACCGAGACCGGCCCGGCGCGTCCGGGCCATCGATCAGGACATCAGGACCCGCTCAACAGATGCACATCGTACGTTCGGCCCGCGTCGCCCTTCTCACCCTCGCCGTGGCGATGCCCGCCGCGGCCCGCGCGCAGCCCCAGTCCGGCCCGCAGACCGGCATCGTCTTCCGCAACACCATCACCGGCGAGGCGATGGACACGGCCGAGGGCAAGCCGGGCGGGCGGGACACGCAGGCGGTCAAGACCTTCTTCCAGACCGGGAAGAACCTCTACATCGACGACAAGTCCTGCCTGCGGAACGGCGAGAGCCTGTTCCTGACCTCGTGCTCCGGCTGCCACGGCCATCTCGGCGAGGGCAAGGTCGGGCCCGGCCTCAACGACGATTACTGGACCTACCCGGCGAACACGACCGATGTCGGCCTGTTCGCGACCCTCTGGGGCGGCGCCAACGGCATGATGGGACCGCACAACGAGGATCTCAATCCCGACGAGATGCTGCAGGTCATCGCCTGGATCCGTCATCTCTACACGGGCCCGGTGAAGGATGCCGAGTGGCTCACCGACGAGCAGAAGAAGACCTACAAGCCCTTCAAGGAGGGCGAGACCTTTGCCAAGGACGTGCCCGGCCAGTGCAAGCCGCTGGACTAGCCGTTCTCGGCAAGTCGCGCCCCGCGCAAGACGGGGCGAACCGGCGGCCCGACCGGCCGCCCCAGGAAGAGACGGAGGAATCTACGATGCGCACAGTGATCACGGCGGCGATGCTGATCGCGGGGGCGGCCTTCGCGGTGCCGGCGCTGGCCTACGACGGTCAGACCTGCAAGGCGCCGGGCAATTGCTGGCAGCCGAAGCCCGGCTTCCCCGAGAAGGTCGCCGGGACCAAGTACGATCCCAAGCACGACCCGAAGGAGGTCAGCAAGCAGGCCGAATCCATCAAGCAGATGGAGGAGCGCAACAGGAAGCGGATCGAGAACGCCAAGAAGACCGGCAAGTTCGAGTACGACGTCGCCAAGATCTCTTCGAACTGATCGCGACCGATCCGACCGTCCTGGGGCCGGCCCGCGCCGCGGCGCCGGCCCACAGCGACGCTCGGCAGCGCACGCCGCATCGACACGCGCAGGCACCGCCTCATGAACACCCTCCGTTCCGGAGACACGATGCTCACCGACTGGCGGGCGGCGGCGGCCCGCTTCGAGGCGGAGGTCGCCAAGGCGGTGGTCGGCCAGGAGCGGGCGATCCGCCTCGTGACGATCGCGATCTTCGCCCGCGGCCACGTGATGCTCGAGGGCGATGTCGGCGTCGGCAAGACCACCCTGCTGCGGGCGGTGGCCCGGGCGCTGGGCGGGGCCTACGAGCGCGTCGAGGGCACGGTCGACATGATGCCGACCGACCTGATCTACCACACCTATCTCGGCCCCGACGGCCGGCCGCGGGTCGATCCCGGCCCGGTCCTGGCCCGGGCCGAGGATCTCTCGGTGTTCTTCTTCAACGAGATCAACCGGGCGCGGCCGCAGGTCCACGCCCTGCTGCTCCGGCTGATGGCCGAGCGCAGCGTCCAGGCCTTCGGCCGCACCTACACGTTCCCGAACCTGCAGGTCTTCGCCGACCGCAACCGCGTCGAGCGCGAGGAGACCTTCGAGCTGCCGGCCGCGGCCCGCGACCGCTTCCTGATGGAGATCGGGCTGGAGGCGCCCCGGGACGCGGCGGTGCGCCGGAGCCTGGTCTTCGACCCGCGCTTCCACGACACCGACGCCCTCGTCGGCGCGGTCGCCGAGGGCGTGCTCGACCACGCCCGGATCGGCGGCATCGCGGCCGCGATCCAGCACGCCGTCCGCGCGGAGCCGTCGATCGAGGCCTACGTGGTGGCCCTCTGGGACGCGCTGGTCCGCCCCGCGGAGGCCGGGATCCGGCTCCCGGGCCTCGACACCGCCACCCTGGTGCAGGGGGGCGCCTCCCCGCGCGGCGTCGCCTTCCTGGTGCGCGCCGCCCGGGTGCGGGCGTGGCTGGAGGGCCGCGAGTGGCTGGTGCCGGAGGACGTGCGGGCGGTCTTCACCGAGGTGATGGCCCACCGCGTCTTCCTCGAGCCCGTCCACGAGCTGCAGCGCGGCGCGATCGTGCCCGCCCTGTGCCGGGCCGCGTTCGAGACGGTGCCGGCGCCGTGAGCGACCCGCGCACGGCCGACATCGTCTACCTGCCGCGCTGGCGGCCGCGCGGCAGCCGGGCCGGCCTTCACCGGGGGCGCGACGCCGGCGGCGCCGGCCCGTTCCGCGATCAGGTGCCGTTCCTGCAGCTGCCGGATGCCCGCCGCATCGACCTGCGCGCGACGCTGCGCGACCCGTTCGAGGGCGTGCATGTCCGCCGCTTCGAGGCGCGGACCGCGGTCGAGACCTGGGTCCTGGTCGATCTCTCGGCCTCGATGGGCTTCCGTGGCACGGCCGACCGGGCGCGGCTCACGGGCGATCTCTGCCGGGCGCTGGCCGTCTCGGCGACCCGGATCAGCGACGGGTTCGGCCTGATCGGCTGCGACGAGACCCTGCGCGACGACCTCACCCTCCCCGCCACCCGCCACCGGGGCGCGGCCGTCGCCGCCGCCGAGCGGGTCGCGGGCGCGCCGCGCGCGGGGCGCGGCTGCGCCGGCATGCTCGAGGCCGCGCGGCGGCTCGCCGGGCGGCCGAAGCTCGTCTTCCTCGCCTCCGACTTCCGCTGGCCGGAGGCCCTGATCGCCCGGGTCTTCGCCGCCCTGGCGCCGCACGACACGGTCCCGATCCTGCTCGCCGACCCCGCCGAGGCGGAGGCGCTGCCGGCCTTCGGCCTCGTCGAACTCGACGATCTCGAGGGCGGCGGCCGCCGCGTGGTCCTGCTGCGCCCGAGCCTGCGCCGGGCCTGGATCGCCCGGGAGCGGGACCGGATCGCCGCCCTGGAGCGCGCCGCCGCGCCCTTCGCCCGCCGCGTCTTCCAGCTCACCGGGCGCTTCGACGCCCAGGCGCTCACCCGCCACCTGATGACGACCTGAGCATGGGCGCGCGCGGTCCCGCCCTCCTGCCGGCCGGCCTCTTCGCCAGCCTCCGCGCCGGCGTCCTCGCCGGTGTCCTGGCCGGCATCCTGGCCGCGCCGCTCGCCCTGACGGCCGGCCCGGCCGCCGCGCAGGTGCGCTCCGTCGAGGTGCGCAGCCCCCGGCCCTTCGGGATCTTCCTGGGCGACCTGGTCGAGGCGCAGGTGGAGATCCTGGCCGATCCCGACTTCCGGTTGCAGCGCGCGACCCTGCCCCGGCCCGGTCCGGTGACCTACTGGCTCGACCTGCGCGCCGTCGCGGTCGACGAGGCCCCGGCGGCCGGCGGCCGGCGGGTGCGCCTGCGCCTCACCTACCAGAGCTTCTACGCCGCCCTCGACGCCCGCACCCTGGAGGTGCCGGGCTTCCCCCTGACGCTGGCGAGCGAGGCGGCGACCGGGCTCACCACCGCGGCCGTCCAGGTGCCGGGCTGGAGCCTCGGCGTCTCGCCCCTGCGCGAGGTGCAGCCGCAGCGGCGCGAGGATCCGGCCGAGTACCTGCGCCCGGACGGCTGGAGCGGGCGGATCGATCCCGGGCCGGACGTCGCGGCGGCGGCGGGTCTCGGCGCCCTCGCGGGCCTCGCCGCGCTGGCGCTGGCGCACGATCGGGCCTGGGGACCGTTCCGGCAGCGGCGGGGCCGGCCCTTCGCGGCGGCTCTGCGCGCGCTCCGGCGGCAGCGAGCGGGGGCCGGGCCCGATCAGGCCTACCGGGCGGCGCTGCTGGCCCTGCACCGGGGCCTCGACCTGACCGACGGGAGGCGGGTGCTGGCCGACGATCTCGGCGCCTTCCTCGCCCGGCACGGGGCCTTCCGGGGCCAGGCGGCGGGGCTCGCGCGCTTCTTCGAGGCCTCGCGCCTCGCGTTCTTCGGCGGCCGGCTGCCGGCCGCGCGCGCGGCCTGGCCCCGCGCCGAGGCCGAGGCGCTCCTGGCGCGGCTCGCGGCGGCGGAGCGGAGCGCGTGAGGCCGTGACCGATCTCCTCGCCCGCCTCGGCGCGACCGATCCCTGGGTCCTGTGGCTGCTGCCGCTGGCGCTGCTGCCGCTGGCCCGCTCGGCCCTGCGCCGGACCTCCGTGCCGGCGGTCGCCGCCGCCCCGGCCGACCCCCTCTCGGCCTGGCTCGGCCGGGCGCTGACGCTCGCCGGCGTCCTGGCCGTCGCCGGCCTGATCGTGGCCCTGGCGGGCCCCTACCGGACGGGCGCGCGGATCGAGCGCCTCGGCATCGGCGCGCAGGTCTCGCTGCTGATCGACCGCTCGGGCAGCATGAACGAGACCTTCGCGGGCCGGCAGCCCTCCGGCGCCGAGGAATCGAAGGCCGCGGCCTCCCGGCGCCTGCTGGCCGATTTCGTCGGCGCCCGGGCGCACGACCTGTTCGCCGTGACGGCCTTCTCCACCGCGCCGATGCTGGTCATGCCGATGACCGACCGCCACGACGCCGTGCGGGCGGCGATCGCCGCCATCGACCGGCCCGGCCTCGACTACACCAATATCGGCCGGGGCCTCGGCATGGCCCTGTCGCAGTTCGGAAGCGATGTCGGCGCCTCGCGGGTCCTCCTCCTGGTCTCCGACGGCGCGGCGGTGATCGACCCGCGCATCCAGGACCAGCTGCGCGCCGCGGTCGCGCGGATCCGGCCGAACCTGTACTGGCTGTTCCTGCGCACCCAGGGATCGCCCGGCATCGCCGACCGGCCGGCCGGCGAGGACACGCCCCAGGCCGCGCCGGAGCGCCATCTCGACCTGTTCTTCAAGAGCCTCGGCGTGCCCTACCGCGCCTTCGAGGCCGAGGGCGCCGAGGCGGTGGCCGCCGCCATCCGGCAGATCGAGGCCCTGGAGCGGGACCCGATCCCCTACGTCGAGGAGCGCCCGCGCCGGGACCTGACCGGGCTCGCCGCCGCGCTCGCCGCCCTGGGCCTCGCGCTGCTGGTCCTGGCCAAGCTCGCGGAGGTGGACCTCGCGGCGGCACCGGCGGATGCGGAGACTGCGACGGAGGCCGAGACCGAGACCGCGGGCGCGGCGGCGCGGAGGGCGGCATGAGCGCCGGCGCCCTCCTCGACGGCCCGGCCCCGCGCCGCACCGCCCGCCCCCGCCTCGGCTTGGCGGCGGCGTGGCGCCGGGTCCGGCCGGCCCTGCTGGTCGCGCTGCCGCTGGTCCTCGCGGCCGCCGCCCTGTGGTTCGCCGTCTCGGGCTGGAGCGCCGCGCGCGACGACGACCGGATCGCCGCCCTGGAGGCGGGCCGCGACCGGCCGGTCGAGCCGGATGCGCGGCCGGCCCTCCTGGCGGCGCGGATCGGCTTCCTCGCCGCCCGGGACCGTCTCGGCGAGACCGAGCCCCTCCTCGACGCCCTCGACCGCGCCGGCGCGGTGCGGGAGGCGGCCCGGGCGCGGTACGTCATCGGCAACGCGCGGATGCGGCAGGCCTTCGCGCTGATCGGCCGGGGCGACCTCGACAAGGCCGCGCCCCAGGTGACGCTGGCGCGGCAGGATTACCGCCGCGCCCTCCAGGCCCGGCCCGAATTCTGGGACGCCAAGTACAACCTCGACGTCGCCTCGCGCCTCGTGCGCGACTACCCGGAATTCGACCGCAAGACCGGGGACGAGCTCCGCGCCGAGCCGAAGAAGATCTGGACCGACATCCCCGGCCAGCCGCGGGGCGGCCCGTGAGCCCGCGGCGCGTCCTTCCCCCCGTCCTGCCCTCGGTCCTGCCCACCCTCGTCGCCCGCAACCTGCGCGACGGGCGGTTCCGCGCCCTGGCGGCCGCCCTCGCGCTGGCGCTGGCGGCCCTGGTCGCGCCGCCGATCCCGGTCACCCGCACCGGCGTGTCGGTGCTGGCGGTGGTCGACATCACCGGCAGCATGGCGGTGCGCGACTATCCCGCCGCCGGCGGGTCGGTGAGCCGGCTCGAGACCGTCAAGGCGGCGCTGCGGGCGACGCTGCCCGACCTCCCCTGCGGCTCGCGGGTGGCGGTCGGCCTGTTCACCGACCGGCGGCCGTTCCTGCTGTTCACGCCGGTCGAGGTCTGCGCCGACTTCGCGCCGCTGGACGGCGCCATCGCGGCCCTCGACCCGCGCATGGCCTGGGAGGGGGACAGCCGCATCGCGGCCGGCCTGTTCCGGTCGATCGCCATGGCGGGGGAGATCGACGCCGACCTCCTGTTCCTCACCGACGGCCAGGAGACGCCGCCGCTGCCCGCCTCCGGCGGCCCGACCTTCGACGGCAGGCCCGGCGCGGTGCGCGGGCTGATCGTCGGCGCGGGCGGCTACGGCCTGTCGCCGATCCCGCGCTTCGACGATCGCGGGCGCGAGACGGGTTTCCTCGGCGAGAGCGACGTCCAGCAGGAGAACCGCTCCGGGCCGCCCCCGGCCGACGCGGAATCCCGCGAGGGCTACAACCCGCGCAACGCCCCCTTCGGGGCCCAGGCCGCCCACGGCACCGAGCACCTCTCGTCGGTCCGCGAGCCCTACCTGAAGCGCCTCGCCGCCGAGACCGGCCTCGGCTACGTCCATCTCGACAGCCCGGGCGGTCTCGCCGCCCCTCTGCGCGCCGCGGCGACGCCGCGCCCGCTGCCCGGCCGCCTCGACCCGCGGCCCGCCCTCCTGGCTGCGGCCCTGGCTCTGACGCTCCTGGCCCTCCTGGCGGGACCCCTCGCCCGCGCCCTTCGCGCGCTCCGCGGGCGCGCGGGCCACTCTGCTCCAACCCCTGCTCCAACCGGAGCGATCAGGACCTGACCATGCGGATGCCCCTCGCCCTCTTTCCGGCCCTCGCCCCGGCCCTCGCCGTCGTCGGCCTCGCCGGCGCGGCGCTGGCCCACGGGCCGACGCCGCAGAAGATCGACCAGTCGATCACTATCCAGGCGCCCCCGGAGGCGGTCTGGAAGGTGGTGGGCGATTTCGGCGGCATCGGGCGCTGGCACCCGGACGTGGCCAAGGCCGAGGCCAGTGGCGGCAACGTCGAGGGCACGACCCGCCGGGTGACCCTCAAGGCCGGCGGCACCCTGGTCGAGGGGCTGGACGAGTGGCTGGCCGACGGCCGGACCTACTCGTACCGGATGTCCGACCCGGACCTGAAGGCGCTCCCCGTCTCCTCCTACTCGGCGACGCTCACCGTGACCCCGGACGGGACCGGCTCCAAGGTGTCGTGGATCGGCCGCTTCTACCGGGGCGACACCGGCAACGAGCCGCCGGAGACTCTCAGCGACGAGGCCGGGCGCGCGGCGATGAACCGCTACTTCGCGGACGGGCTCAAGGGCCTGAAGGCGGCCGTCGAGGGCCGGACGACCCATTGAGGCCCCGCATGCGCCACCTGTGGCTGATCGCGACGCTCGCGGTCGCGGTCGCGGCCGGGACCGGCGCCGGGACCAGTGACGCGTCCGCGGCCGGCGACCCGGTCTGGGTCGTCAGCCAGCAGGGGGCCGAGCTGGCGCGGATCGAGGCCGGGAAAGTGGCCGGGCGGATCCCGCTCGGACCGGCGCCGGTGGCGGCGGCGACCGACCGGGCCGGCCGCCTCTATCTGACCCACCCGGACGGGCACGCCGTCACCGTCGTCGCGCCCGGCGCGCCGCCCCGCCGCCTGCCCGTCCCCGGCCAGGCCTTCGGCCTCGCGGCGAGCCCGGACGGGGCGCACCTGTACGTCGGCGACTGGTCGGGCGACCGCGTCCTGAAGATCTCCGCGGCGACCGGCGCCGCCGAGGGCGCCGCCGCGGTGGGCCGCGACCCGGCCCACCTCGTCCTCGACCGGCGCGGGCGGCTCTACGTCGCCGACCGCGAGAGTCGTCAGGTCAGCGTGATCGACACCGGGACGATGGCCCGCGTGGCCGTGGTCCCGACCGGCGAGGCGCCCTTCGCCCTGGCGCTCGCACCGGACGAGGCGAGCCTCTACGTCGCCAACGTGCGTAGCGGCGACCTCACGGTGATCGACACGGCGACGCTGCGGGCCCGCGCCACGGTTCCGGCCGGCCGGATGCCCTACGGCGTGGCGGTCACCGGGGACGGCAGCCGCATCCTGGTCACCAACCAGCACGCCGCCGCCGTGACGGTGATCGACGCGGCCCGGCTCGAGATCGTCGCCACCGTGGCGGTGGGCCCCTATCCCGAGGGCATCGCGGTGGCCGGTCCGCTTGCCTACGTGGCGAACTGGTTCTCGGACGACGTCTCGGTGATCGATCTCGCCACGTGGCGCGAGACGACGCGCATCAAGGTGGCGGAGGGCCCGCGCACGGTCCTGGCGGGGGAGCCCGCGCGATGAGACGGGCTGGCCGCATCGGGATCGCGTCCGGGCTGGTCCTGCTGGCCCTCGGCGCCTGCGACCGCGGGGCGGACGAGCGCGCCGACGCGCGCGCCGACGAGGCCGGCGCGGTGGTGGCCACCACCGCCGAGGGCACCCTGCCGGCCTGGCTCGCGCCGACCGACGGGACCGACCCGGCCCGCTGGCTCGCGGGCCGCGAGGCCGGCAAGGCCCTGCCGGCCGACGATCCCCGCGTGCGCGCGATGGCGACGGCGCTGGCCGGAGCCCGCGACGGCTTCATCGAGGACCCGCGCATGATCGCCAACCGCACCGTCCAGCTCGGCCAGATGCTGGCCGAGGCCGGCATCGGCGAGGGCTACGGCGCGATCCTCGACGGTCTCGGCGGCATCGCGGCGGAGCGCGGCCGCCGCAAGAGCCTCTACGGCGAGATGTGCCAGCACTACTACAACGCCCGGATGCAGGGGGCCGACCACGCGGCCGCGCTGGCGCGCCTCGCCGGCCCGCACCCGGTCGGCGAGGGGACGCCGTGAGCGCCGCCCGGGCCTCGGCCGACCGTCCGGCGGGGCGGGACGGCCCGCGGGTTCTCGACGCGGTGCTGATCGTCGACGACCATCCGGTCGTGCGGCGCGGCTTCCGCCATCTCGCCGAGGATGCCGGCGTCCGGGCGGTCCACGAGGCCGCGGACGTGGTGTCGGGCTACCGCACCTTCCACCGCCACCGGCCCGGGCTGGTGGTGACCGACCTGGGCTTCCGCGACCAGGGGCTGTCGGGCCTGTCGCTGATCCGCCGGGTGCGGGCCCTCGAGCCGGCGACCCGGATCCTCGCCTTCAGCATGCACGACGATCCGGTGATCGTCGCCCGGGCCATCGAGGGCGGGGCCCACGGCTTCGTCCTGAAGGACACGGCGGTGACGCGCTTCCACGAGGCGCTGGCGACCGTGTCGGCCGGGCACAGCTACCTGCCGCACGAGGTCGCGACCAAGATCGCGATGCTGAATGCCGGGCTCCTGGAATCGCCCCTGGCACGCCTGACCGCGCGGGAGGTTCAGGTGCTGTCGCTGCTGGGGGCGGGCAAGTCCAACGAGGCCATCGCCGACAGCCTGTCGATGAGCCACCGGAGCGTGTCGGCCGTCGTCTCGGGCATGAAGCAGAAGCTCGGCGCCGGCAGCCTCGCCGACCTCCTGCGCATCGCCCTGTCGCGGGACGGGCGCCCGGTGTGACGACGACCGCCGTCAGCGGGCCGGGGCTACCGCGGCACGATCAGGCCGGGAACGATCGATCCCTGCGGCCCGAACGTCGCCTCGGCCTTCCGGCAATTGGCCGCGACGTCCTTCTGGTAGGCCGCGATGTAGCGGGTCGCGGTCAGGTGCAGGTCGCCGGTCTCCAGGCTCGCCGCGTCGACGCCCAGGGCCTCGACGGTCTGCTTGAGGCGCGCCGGATCGCTGCGCAGGCCGGGACATTCGAGGTTCACGAAACCGGCGAGCCCCGCGAGCTTCGCGGCCTGATTGCGCCGCGGATCGGCGGCCGCCGGGTCCTGCGCCTGCATCGAAGGCTGTCCCTGGAGCTGTCCCTGGGGCTGTCCCTGGGGCTGGATCGGGGGTTGCGGGATGGGCTGCGCGGGGGGGGGCGCCTGAGCGTGGGCCTGGGCCGTCAGAAGACCCAGGAGGCCGGCCGAGATCGGGCCGGAAAGACGGATCGCGCGCATCGCTTCTCCCATCCAGTCGCAGGAGCAGCGCGTCCGTCGACCGTCACCGCTGCGAAGAGTCGCGCAGTTCTATGCCGCTGGATCGGAGATTTACAATGCAGACCAAGCTTATAATCGTCTTAGTGACTCTGGCCTGCGCGACTTTGCCGGCGAAGGCCGCCCGCCTGACCGTGGACGACAAGGCCTCGCTGTGGCCGCGGGCGAGCGCGACCGACAAGATCGATTTCTCGACCCGGATGGGCCGGGCCTTCCACACGCTGTCGCCCAAGCTGGACGCGGCGTACTTCATGCGCTGTCTGGAGGAGACCGCCAATATCGGGGACACCAAGGACCTGCGGCTCGAGGAGATGGTGCGGACCTGCATCTCCCTGGTCCGGGACGAGGCCGAGTGAGCGGCCGGCCCGGCCTCACGGAGGGCCTCGCGCGCGGCCTCACGCCAGATGGGCGACGATGTTGACCAGCCGGTCGAACGGGTCGCGGACGTAGAACCGCTCCACGCCCCAGGGCTCCCGGGCCGGGCCGTACAGCACGGGCAGGCCGGCCCGCCTCACGCGGGCGAGGACCTCCGCCAGGTCGTCGACCTCGACCGAGATGTCGGGAACCGGCGTGCCCGAGCCGCCCGCGCTGGCCACGCTGATCTGCGGCGTCGCCGACATCCCGGGGGCCGCGAAGGTCAGGATCCAGCCGTGATCCATGACCACCTCCAGGCCGAGCACCTCCGCGTAGAAGGACCGCGCCGCCTCGACCTGCGTGGTCCGGATGTTGGTGACGATCCGCCTCACGGCCATGGCCCGGTCCCCGCTGCGCGCCGCCTATCAGAGGGCTCCGCGGGCGGCCCGGCAAGGCCCGGGACGGCGCCTCGGGAATCCGGGTCCCGGCCTCGTCGCGGTCCGCCGCCCGGAAGTGCACGCAGCGATTGAAAGCGGGCCTCCGGAAAGAATCCGGAAAGCTCCCCGATGGTACCGTCCGCGCCGGTGGGACCTCGCACCGTCCAGCAGAATGTTCGCCCAGGCGGACGATTGGGATCCCCGGGTATGAACAGTGGGACGGTCGCGCTGCGGGAGAAGGCGAAGCTCCTCGACACCGTTCTCGACACGATGGATCAGGGGCTGATGATGATCGACGCCGCCGGCGTCGTTCAGGTCTGTAATGCCCGTGCCCTCGCGCTGCTCGACCTGCCGCCGGACCTGATGCGGTCCCGCCCGACCTTCGAGGCGGTGCGGCAATACCAGATCGCGCGGGGCGAGTTCGGGAAGGCGAGCGAGACCCTGCAGCGCTGGGTGGCCGCGGGCGGCCTGGAGTGCCGCGCCCACACCTACGAGCGCGAGCGCCCCGACGGCACCGTGCTGGAGATCCGCACCGTGCCGCTGCCCGACGGCGGTGCGGTGCGGACCTTCACGGACATCACCGCGCGCAAGCGGGCCGAGGAGACGCTGCAGGTCAGCGAGACCCGCCTCGCCCTGGCGCAGGATGCGGGCAGCGACGGGCTCTGGGACTGCGACCTCACGACCGGGGAGGCGTGGTCCTCCGACCGCTGGTGGGGGGTCCTGGGCTACGAGCCCGGCGAACTGGCGAGCCACGCGCGGACGTGGCGGGCCCTGCTCCACCCGGAGGATGCGGGCGCGGCCGAGCGGGCGCTGATCGAGCACCTGAGCGGGCGGGCGCCGACCTACATGTCCGAGCACCGCATGCGCCGCAAGGACGGCTCCTGGGCCTGGATGATGACGCGCGGCAAGGTGGTGGCGCGCGCCGCCGACGGCCGCGCGGTGCGCTTCATCGGCACCCAGATCGACATCAGCGCCCGCAAGGCCGCCGAGGGGCAGGTCGCCCACATGGCGCGCCACGACGGCCTCACCGACCTGCCCAACCGCGCCCTGTTCTACGAGCGGCTCGAGATCCGGCTCGCCGACCTGCATCTGAACGGCGGCACCTGCGCGGTGCTGTGCCTCGACCTCGACCGCTTCAAGGCCGTCAACGACAGCCTCGGCCACGCGGCCGGGGACTTCCTGCTCCGGGCGGTGGCCCATCGCATCCGCGCGGTGCTGCGGGCCGACGACATGGTGGCGCGCTTCAGCGGCGACGAGTTCGCCGTGCTGGTGGCCGATGCGGACGACCCTGCCCGCGCGGAGGCCCTGGCGGCGCGCCTGATCGCGGCCGTCCAGGCGCCGATCCCCTTCGGCAAGCGGCGGCTGAAGGTGGGCCTGAGCGTCGGCATCGCCCGGGCACCCGGCCACGGCTTCGACAGCGAGACGCTGGTCCGCCGCGCCGACCTCGCCCTGTACCGGGCGAAGACCGAGGGGCGGAACACCCACCGGGTGTTCGAGCCCGCGATGGACGCGGCCGAGGCGGCCCGGCGCGATCTGGAGCGCGACCTGCGCCAGGCGATCGAGGGCGACGAGCTCATCCTGCACTATCAACCGCAGGTGAGCACCGCCACCGGCCGGCTTCTCGGGTTCGAGGCGCTCGTGCGCTGGGAGCATCCGACCCGCGGCCTCGTGCCGCCGAACGCCTTTATCCCCCTGGCGGAGGAGAGCGGGCTGATCCTGCCGCTCGGCGAGTGGGTGCTCCGGGCCGCCTGCCGCGAGGCGGCCCGCTGGGCGCACCCGCTGAAGGTGGCGGTGAACCTGTCGCCGCGCCAGTTCCAGCAGGCGGATCTGCCCGAGCGCGTGCTGGCCATCCTGACCGAGACGGGCCTCGCGCCGACGCGGCTCGAACTCGAGATCACCGAGACCCTGATTATCAACGACATGGCGCGGGCGCTCGGCATCCTGCGCCGGCTGAAGGCCTTCGGCGTGTCCATCGCGATGGACGATTTCGGCACCGGCTACTCGTCCCTCGCGACGCTGCAGGCCTTCCCCTTCGACAAGATCAAGATCGACCGGTCCTTCGTGGGCCATGTCGAGGTCAGTCCGCAGGCGGCGGTGATCGTGCGGGCGGTTCTGGGGCTCGGCCGCAGCCTCGGGATGAGCGTCGTGGCGGAGGGCGTCGAGACGGAGGCGCAGATGCGCTTCCTGGCCGCGGAGGCCTGCGACGAGGTCCAGGGCTACCTGATCAGCAGTCCGCAGCCGATCGAGCGGTTCGCCGCGCAGATCGACGCGTCCGAAACGTTCGTGCCGCCCGGCCGCCCCGACTCGGCTGTCGCCTGAGGCGCGCCGCGACGCCCCGGCGATCCGGCGACGGCCCGGACGCCCGGACGCCCGTCGCGGTACCGGTGCGGAGCGCCGAGCGGCGGCCCTGCCGCCGGCCTCTGTGGCACGGCCGCGACACCCGCCGACGACCGCCTGTGGATGACGCGACCTGCCCCCGATCCGTCAAGGTTCGGATGCCAGCGTGACCGCGCACCTCCGATCCGGCTCCCTCAGCTCCGCCATCCCATGTTCGCCCAGCCCCACGCCCTCATCCTCCGCCATCGCGAGCGCGTCGCCGTGCTCATCTCCTCCGCGCTGTTCCTGGCGGGCGCCCTGCCGCTCTTCTGGGCGATCGGCTGAGGCTCGATCCCGGGCCGGCCGCATCGTCGGCCGGCCGTCGAGCTTCCGCGCCGCCGCGCTCGCGAGGACGGCGGGCCGCGTTCGGCCCGCCCGAACGGCGAAGGGGCCGCCTCCTGTGGGAAGCGGCCCCTTCGCGTTTCGGGTCGGGTGCGACGGTCGGGGTGCGAGCGTCGCACCCCGACCGTCGCTTGTCGGTCTCAGTAGGAGCCGAACTTGTAGTTCAGGCCGGCGCGGACGACGGCGAACTCGTCGGAGCGGCGA
>NZ_JBKFAL010000034.1:0-42837 GCF_053345625.1 Methylobacterium sp. D53M | reverse complement strand
CTCGCGCGCCACGATCTGCGCCAGCGTGGTCTTGCCCAGGCCCGGCGGCCCGACGAACAGCACGTGGTCGAGCGCCTGCCCGGTCTTCCTCGCCGCCTCGATGAACACCTGCATGTTCGCCCGCGCCGCCCGCTGACCGATGAACTCGGCGAGGCTCAGGGGGCGGATCGTCTGATCCGGCTCCGCGGCCGCGGCACCGGCCCCCTGCGCGACCGTCCTGATCGGCGCCGCCATTCAGGCCGCCCTGGCGCGACCCGACGCCTTCTCGAAGGGCTGCACGAAGGGCTGCACCAGGACCCGCCGGCCCGAGAGGTCGTGCACGCTCACCCGCCACTCGGCCCAGTCGGTGCGGTTGGCCAGCGAGCGCCGCACGTCGGAGGCGACCTTGTGGGCGCGGTCGACGAGGCGCGCCGTCGCGCGGACCTCGGTGCCGCGGGCGTCGAACACGCATTCGAGGCCGTTGGTGCAGTGGAACCGGTACTTGGCCATCCCTCGCTCCTCCTCGGCCGCCCCGCGCGGCGCTCACCCTGTGTTCACTATATGTTCTGTTCTCGGCCGGATCCAGCCCCGGCGAAGCGTCGCAGGCGTCCCTGGAACGGACCCGCGCCGGACCCGCGCCGGCCTCACGACTGCGGCCGATGGGACCGGACCGGAACACCGCGCGCCCCGCCGGCTTACCGGGCGAGACGCCTCACCGCCGGACCGGGATCCCACCATGCGCGCCACGCTCCTCGCCCTCCTGCTGGCCGCCGGCCTCGGCGCGCCCGGCCGCGCCGCCGAGGCGCCAGCGGGGTCCGACGCCCTGAAGCCGATGGTGGAGTCGAACGACCTCGTCTTCAACGGCATCACCCGGTCCGCGGACGGCCGGCTGTTCTCGCCGTTCCAGCGGCAGAGCCAGGACAAGGGGATCGAGCTCGGCGAGTGGCGGGACGGCAAGGCGGTCCCGTACCCCGACGCGGCCTGGAACGCCTGGAAGACGGGCGACGACCCGGCCAAGGCCTTCGTGGCGGTCAACGCCATCCGGATCGGGCCGGACGGGGACCTCTGGGTGGTCGACAAGGGCGCGCCCGGCATGGGCGCGGCGCCGCTGCCGGGCGGCCCGAAGCTCGTGCAGATCGACCTCGCCACGAACGCCGTGCGCAGGGTCTACCCGCTGCAGGCGGCGACCACCGAGAAGAGCTTCATCGACGATTTCCGGTTCAACGGCGGCCACATCTACCTGACGGATGCCGGCCAGCCCGGTCTGATCGTCCTCGACCGCGAGACCGGCGGCCTCCGGAGGGTGCTCGACGGACACTGGTCGACGATCGCGCAGCGCCCGCTGACCGGCCAGGGCCGGGTGCTCCGGGACGACAAGGACAAGCTGCTCTTCATCCACGCCGACCAGCTGGAAGTCTCGCCGGACGGCAAGACCTTCTACTACCAAGCGTGCACCGGGCCGCTCTACAGCATCGAGACCCGGTACCTCGACGACGCGGCCGTGAGCGACGACGAGCGCGCCCGGCACGTGAAGCTCCACGCCGCCACGGTGGCGACGGGCGGCACCGCCATCGACGCGGGCGGCACCATCTACGCGAGCGACACGGACGGCCTGCGGATCCTCAAGATCGCGCCGGACGGGACCGTGAGCACGCTGGTGCAGGACCCGCGGCTCGTCTGGGTCGACGCGATGTGGATCGACGAGCAGGGCGGCCTGTGGATCCCGGCGGCGCAGATGAATCGCACGCCGGCGATGAGCGGCGGCGCGGCCTCGACGGTCAAGTTCCCGACGACGATCTACCGGATGCAGATCGACGCCGAGCCGCTGCGCAACTGAGGATGGATCGGCCCGGTCCCAGGGGCGGCCTCGCGTCGGGCGCGCGGCGGCTGACGCCGAACCCGGAACCCGGGTTACAAGTTGGATCGAAGCGGGTGCCGGGCCCGGGACCCTGTACCGGGATCCGGCACCGAGGCCCGGCAAGAGGAGAGGATGGACCGACCATGCGCAGGATGCAGTCGTCGCGGTGGGCCGGCGCCTTCCTGGCTGCCGGCCTGATCGTCACGTTCGCCCCGCCGGCGCGGGCCGACGCCGCCCTGGTCCTGCGGGAGACCCGGCTGCACACGCCGCCGGACTCGCACGAGCCGCAGCGGGCGATGGTCAACCTGCGCAACACCGGCCCGGACCTCGCGACGAACGTGACCGTGCTCTGCACCTTCACGGGGGCCGGCGGGACGGTGCTCGACACGCAGCAGGCCTCGGTGCCGGAGGTCGTGAGCCTCGCCGACGTGCAGGCCGAGACGATCTACTACGGCTGGCCCCGCGCGAGCAGCGCCACCTGCCGCCTCGCCGAGCCGTAGCCGGCGGCCCCCGTCGCCCGCCGGGCCGGCCGACGCAGCCTTAGCGGTTTCCGCGCGTTATGGTCCGGTCCCGTGGCGTCCCAGGTCCGTTTCCGGCAGAAGGCGCCCACGCCCCGCCCCTCTGTCGCAGCGCCAGCCCCGTGCCCGTATCCCCCGCCCTCCCGATTTTGGCGATCCGCCCCGACCGCCCCGCGCGGCCGGCGGGGGAGTCCATCGCGACGCACGGGCGCTGAGCGTGGACGAGACGGGGACCGAGGCGCTCCTGCGGCGCGCCCGCGCGCTGGAGGCGGAGGCCGCCGGACTCCGGGCGCGGGCGGCCGCCACCGGCGCTGAGGCGGACGCCCCGACGCTCCCGCAGCCCCCCGCCGACCTGTCCGGGGCCGGCCTCGCCCTCCGGGAGGCCGAGGCGCGCCTGCTGCGGGCGCAGGAGGCGGGCGGGATCGGCCTGTTCACCGTGGGGGTCGCGGACGGGCTCCTGCACCCGACCCCGCAATTCTGCCGGCTCTACGGCCTGCCGGAGCGCGACACCTACCCGGCCGAGCTGGTCGAGGCGCTGATCCTGCCGGAGGACCAGGCCCTCGTCTCGACGGCGGCGAGCCGGAGCCGCGGCGACGCCCCGCGGGACGTCGCCTACCGGATCCGGCGGCCGGATACCGGCGAGATCCGCTGGATCGCCCGGCAGGGGGAGATCGAGCGCGACGCCGCGGGGCGGCCGGTGCGGTTCTCCGGGGTCGCGCGCGACATCACCGAGCAGCGCGAGGCCCGCGACGCCCTGCGCGCCGGCGAGGAGCGCTACCGGACGCTGTTCGAGGCCATCGACGACGGCTTCTGCATCATCGAGTTCTTCGACGGCCCGCACGGCCCGCTCAGCGACTACGTCCACGTCGAGGCCAATCCCGGCTACGAGCGCCACACCGGCATCGCCGGCATCGTCGGGCGGACGCTGCGCGACCTCGTGTCGGCCGAGGACGCGGAGGCCTGGCTCGAGCTCTACGGCGGCGTGCTCCGCACCGGGATCCCGATCCGGTTCGAGCGCTTCTTCGCCCAGGCCGACCGCTTCATCGACGTCTCGGCCGCCCGGATCGGGCCGGCGAGCCGGCGCCAGGTCTCGGTGCTGTTCCGGGACATCACCGCGCGCCGGCAGGCGGAGGACGCCCTGCGCGCCAGCGAGGCGCTCGCCCGGACCAACATCGAGCGCGTGCAGCTCGCCCTCGCGGCCGGCGCCATCATCGGCACGTGGCACTGGGACCTGCCGAGCGACCGGTTCACGGTCGACGAGGGCTTCGCCCGCAGCTTCGGCCTCGACCCGGCGCTCGGCCGGGACGGCATCCCGCTCGCCCAGATCGTCGCGACCGTGCATCCGGACGACCAGCCCGGGCTGGCCGCGGCCATCAACGCGGCCGTCGCCCGGGGCGGCGCCTACGCGCACCAGTACCGGGTCCGCCGGGCGGACGGGCGCTACTACTGGCTGGAGGCCAACGGCCGCGTCGACCACGCGCCCGACGGCACGCCCCTGAGCTTCCCCGGGGTCCTGATCGACGTGGACGAGCGCCGCGCCGTCGAGGCGGAGCGGGACCGCGTCGCCGCGGCGCTGCGCAGCCTCAACGAGACCCTGGAGCAGCGGGTCGCCGAGCGGACGGCCGAGCTGATGCGCGCCGAGGAGGCCCTGCGCCAGTCGCAGAAGATGGAGGCGGTCGGCCAGCTCACCGGCGGGCTCGCCCACGACTTCAACAACATGCTGGCCGGCATCGTCGGCTCGCTGGAATTGATGCAGACCCGGATGCTGCAGGGGCGGGTCGGCGACCTCGACCGCTACATCGGCGCGGCGCAGGGCGCGGCCAAGCGCGCCGCCGCCCTGACCCACCGCCTGCTGGCCTTCTCGCGCCGCCAGACCCTCGACCCGAAGCCGACGGACGCGAACCGCCTGGTCGAGGGCATGATGGAGCTCGTGCGCCGGACGGTCGGCCCGTCGGTGGCGATCGAGTCGGTGGGGGCCGGCGGCCTGTGGCCGACGCTGGTCGATCCGAGCCAGCTCGAGAACGCGCTGCTCAACCTGTGCATCAACGCCCGGGACGCGATGCCGGCGGGCGGGCGCATCGTCATCGAGACCGCCAACCGCTGGCTCGACCACCGGGCCGCCCAGGAGCGCGAACTGGAGCCGGGGCAGTACGTCACGCTCTGCGTCTCGGACAACGGCACCGGCATGACCCCCGACGTGGTCGCCAAGGCCTTCGACCCGTTCTTCACCACCAAGCCGATCGGCGAGGGCACCGGCCTCGGCCTGTCGATGATCTACGGCTTCGCCAAGCAGTCCGGGGGGCAGGTCCGGATCTACTCGGAGGTCGGCCAGGGCACGATGGTCTGCCTCTACCTGCCCCGCCATCTCGGCGAGGCGGAGGCCGAGGTGATCCTGCCGGACCTCGCCCACGCGCCCCGCGCCGAGCAGGGCGAGACGGTCCTGGTGGTGGACGACGAGCCGACCGTGCGGATGCTGGTCACCGAGGTGCTGGAGGATCTCGGCTACGCGGCGATCGAGGCGGCGGACGGCGCCTCGGGGCTGAAGGTGCTCCAGTCGGACGTGCGCGTCGACATGCTCATCACCGATGTCGGCCTGCCCGGCGGCATGAACGGCCGCCAGATGGCCGATGCCGGCCGCCAGCACCGGCCCGACCTGAAGGTCCTGTTCATCACCGGCTACGCCGAGAACGCCGCCCTCAACCACGGCCATCTCGGGCCCGGGATGCAGGTGATGACGAAGCCCTTCGCCCTGGAGGCGCTCGCCACCCGCATCCGCGGCATCATCGGCGGCGAGGGCTGAGGTCCGGCGGCCCGGGCCGGCGGTGCCCCCGGGCACACGGCGTCGCAGGCCCGCGCGGAACGGGTTCGCCGGCCCGCGCGTCATTGCCATACCGCGCCGGCGCGCCCATGAGGGCATCCTCGCGGGCGTCCTCGCGGGCGTCCTCGGCACGGTGCCCGTCGGTCGGGCGGACCCGGGAGCGAACCAGCAGGACCGCGCCAACGGAGGCGACAGGGAACCTACCGTGGACACGCAGACCATCCCGGCCGAACTCACGACCTTCTTCGCGAAATCCCACATCGCCCTGGCCCTGGCGGCGGCGGGCGACGACAACGTCCTGCTCCTGGTGAACGAGCGGTTCCACGAGCTCACCGGCTACACGGGCGCGGAGGTCGTCGGGCGCAATTGCCGCCTCCTCCAGCGCGACGCCGACAACCGGGAGGCGCGGGCCAAGATCCACGCCTTCCTGGAGAACGACCGGCAGGACACGGTGCGCACGCCGATCCTGAATTTCCGCAAGGACGGGAAGCCCTTCGTCAACCTGCTGTACATGTCCAAACTGAGGGCGCTCTCGGGCGAGGTGCGCTTTCTTTTCGCATCCCAATTCGATGTCAGCCGCTCGCAACCCGAGTTGCTTTCCGCCTACGATACGGAACTCGGCCGGACCTTGACCCGGCTGACCCCGACGCTTGCGGAGAGCGGGCTCGTCATCGAGGGCTCGCTGATGACGATCGCCAACACGGTCGCCACGGTCGCGCAGGCCAAGCTCACGCTCGCGGATCTCGATGCACCAGGATTTCCTTAACGCCCCCGGAGGCGAGGCCTCGGAGGTCCTGGACGGCGCCGGGACGGTGACCGCCCCGCCCTTCGCCGGGCCCGTCGTGGGAATCGGTGCCTCGGCGGGGGGGCTCGAGGCCCTGCGAGAGATGCTGGCGCGCGCCCGGCCGCCGACCGGCATGGCCTTCGTCATCGTCCAGCACCTCGACCCCAACCACGAGAGCATGCTGGCGCAGCTCCTCGACCGGCAGACCGAGCTGGAGGTGCTGCAGTGCGAGGGCGGGGAGCGGATCGCGGGCGACAAGGTCTACATCATCCCGCCCGGGCGGGGCCTCGTCATCCAGAACGGCGTCCTCGAACTGACCCACTTCGTCCAGCCGCGGGGCCTGCGCCGGCCCATCGACGACTTCTTCCTGTCGCTCGCGGTCGACCAGCAGGCCAACGCCGCCTGCGTGATCCTGTCGGGCACGGGGGCCGACGGCACGACCGGCCTGCGGGCGATCAAGGAGCACGGCGGCGTCTGCGTGGTGCAGCAGCCCGACACCGCCCGCTACGACGGCATGCCGCTCTCGGCGGTCGGGACCAGCCTCGTCGACTTCGTGCGGCCGCCGGGCGAGATCGTGGACTGCCTCGCGAGCTTCTTCCGCCGCCGCGGCACCGACGGCGTCGACGACGAGGCCCGCCTCGTCGCCGACCACATCGACGACCTCTGCCGGGTCATCCGCGCGGCGGTGGGCCACGACTTCTCCGGCTACAAGCGGACCACCCTGGTCCGGCGGGTCGAGCGGCGCATGCACGTGCTCGGGCTCGAGTCCGGCCGGGCCTATCTGGGCCGCGTCCGGGCCGACAAGACCGAGTGCGAGGCGCTGTTCCGCGACCTCCTCATCAACGTCACCCGGTTCTTCCGCGACGCCGAGCTGTTCGAGCTCCTCCGGGAGCGGGTGGTGGAACCCCTGCTGCGCACCTGCGATCCCGAGGAGGACATCCGGGTCTGGATCCCGGGCTGCTCCAGCGGCGAGGAGGCCTACAGCATCGCTATGCTGTTCGCCGACGCCGCGCGCCGCCTCGGCGTGCCGCTGGCGGTCCAGATCTTCGCCACCGACATCGACGAGCGCATGCTCCAGATCGCCCGGGAGGCGACTTACCCGGCCGCCGCGCTCGCCGACATCCCGGCCCATCTGCGGGAGCGCTACGTCGTCCTCCACGCCGAGCGCTTCACCGTCGCGGCCGAGATCCGCGACCTGATCCGCTTCTCCAGCCACAGCCTGGTCAAGGACCCGCCCTTCTCGCGGGTCGACCTCCTGTCCTGCCGCAACCTGCTGATCTACTTCGACGAGCGCCTCCAGCAATCGGTGGTGCCGCTGTTCCACTACGCGGTCCGGCCGGGGGGCTACCTGTTCCTCGGCCCCTCGGAGAGCGTCAGCCGGTTCGAGCACCTCTTCCCCGTCATCGACCAGCATGCCCGCCTGTTCGAGCGGCCGCCGGGCGCGCCGCAATACCCGATCGACCTGCCCGGGAGCGCGCGCCGGGGCGAGGTCCGGCGCGGCGGCCGCGAGGAGCGCCGCGGCGAGCCCTCGATCGCCGACGAGACCGTGGCGGTGCGCCGCGTCATGGAGCGCTACGCCCCGCCCAGCATGGTGCTCAACGAGGATGGCGGCATCATCGCCGCCTACGGGCGCCTGAGCCGCTACTTCGACTTCCCGGTCACCCGGACCGGCGGCACCAGCGCCATCACCCTGGCCCGCCCGGGCCTGCGCGACGTGATCGGGCCGCTGCTCCGCCAGACCCGGGACGCGCGCAAGCGCGTGGTCGTCCGCGACGTGGAGATCCGCTCGGAATACGGCGTCCAGCCGGTCGAGCTGATCTGCGATCCCCTGCCCGACGGCTCGATGCTCCTGGTCGTGCGCGACACCGGCGCCTTCCGGGCGGCGGACGACCTCGACCTGATCGAGATGGATGCCGGCGGCGACCACGTCGAGGCGCTGGAAGAGGAGCTGCTGCGCACCCGCTACAAGCTGCGCTCGGCGGTCGAGGAGCTGGAGACGACGAACGAGGAGCTGAAGAGCTCCAACGAAGAAATGATGTCGATGAACGAGGAGCTCCAGTCGACGAACGAGGAGCTGTCCACGGTCAACGACGAGCTGAAGATCAAGGTCGAGCAGCTGACCATCGCCAATGCCGACCTGCGCAACTTCTTCGAATCCACCGACCTCGCCGTCGTGGTGCTCGACCGCGAGCTGAAGGTGCGCAGCTTCACCACGGCGGCCACCACGATCTTCCCGCTGCAGCCGGGCGATCGCGGCCGCCCCCTCGCCGACGTGTCGAGCCGGCTCGCCGGGCACGAGTACCTGCACGACGCCCGGGAGGTCTGCGCCGGCGGCTCGGTGATCCAGCGGCGCGTCGCCACCCGGGACGGAGAGCGCACGCTCTCGCTGCGGGTGCTGCCCTACCGCCTGCAGAACGGCAGCGTCGACGGCGCCACCCTGGTGCTCACCGACATCACCGAGGCGCTGTCGCTGGAGCGCCAGCTCGCCGCGGAGCGCGAGCGGCTGGAACTGGCCGTGAAGGCCGGGGGCATCGGCGTCTGGGAATACAGCCCGGATGCCGGGACCGTCGTGGTCGACAGCACCGCCGGCACGATGTTCGGCCTCGCTCCCGACGCCCCGCACCCCACCGCGGCCCTGGCGGCCAGCGTGCTGCCCGAGGACCGTCCCGGCTTCGAGGCGGCGCTGTCCGAGGCGGCGCACGGCCTGGACGAGTTCGAGGCGCGCATCCGCGTGCGCGCCGCCGACCACGCGCCGCGGCACATCCGCAGCTACGGGCGCCTGACCCGGAGCGGCGACCGGAAGCGGATCGTCGGCGTCTGCATCGACGTGTCGCCCGAATACGCGCTCGCCGAGACCCGCGACCTGATGCTGCGGGAGATGAACCACCGGGTGAAGAACCTGTTCGCGATCATCGGCGGCATGATCTCGGCGGGCGCCCGCACGCACCGGGAGATCGGCGTCTTCGCAACCGACATGCGCGACCGCATCTCGGCGCTCGGGCGGGCGCATTCCCTGGCCGACCCGTCCGACGGCCAGGGCATGAGCGACCTCGCGGGCCTGATCGGCGCGACCCTGCGCCCGTACCGCGACCACGTCCCCACGGTGATCGAGGGCCCCCTCGTGGCGATCAACTGGCGGCACGTGTCGTCGCTGGCGATGATCCTGCACGAGTGGGCGACGAACTCGGTGAAGTACGGCGCGCTCGGGGCCGACGACGGCGCGCTGTCGGTCACCTGGGACCGGCAGGAGGCGGGACTCGTCCTGGACTGGTGCGAGCGGATGGCCCGTGTCCCGGAGCCGAGGCCCGGACGAGGTTTCGGGACGATGCTGGTGGAGATGTCCCTGCGCCAGCTCGAAGCGACCGTGACGCGCAGCCACGACGCCGCCGAGTACCGGATCACGCTGCATCTGCCCGAGGCGGCACTCCTGCGGAGCTGACGCGCGCTCAGGGATATCCGTGCGTCGGCCGTCCTTGCGAGCGCAGCGAAGCAATCCAGTCGGCGCCACGCTTGCCGATGCTGCGCGACCCTGGATTGCTTCGCTGCGCTCGCAAAGACGGCGAGGTCTCCCGATCCTTCACTGCGGTTCGGGAGGCGTCACGATGCCGGAAGGCGCCGGACGAACCGGCGCCCCGCCCCCTCAGTCGATGACTTCGACGATGCGGTGCCCGCGATCGACCAGGACGGGCTGGTCGTTCACGATGGTGTAGCGGTAGCCCGGCCGCACCCGGTACTCGGTGGGCACGTCGTAGTAGGTGACGCTGTCCTCCGGCAGCACGGTGCCGACCCGGACCGGGCCGCCCCAGCTGTACGAGCGCGCGCCGCGCTCGCGGACGTAGCTGCGGAACCGCGGGCGGTCGTCGACGCCCAGGATGCCGCCGACCGTGCCGGTCGCCGCGCCGACCGCGCCGCCGACGACGCCGCCGACCGGGCCGGCCGCGTCGGCGCCGACCGCCGCACCCTCGGCCGCGCCCCGCAGGGTGCCCTGCGCCTGGGCGGCCGCCGGGAGGGCGAGGAGGCCGGCCGTCGCCAGCGACAGAAGAAGCTTGTTGGTCATGCTGAGATCTCCAGGGTCGTCAGGGCGCGGCTGTCCGCCCAGGATCAGTTGCAGCCTTCCTTGTGGACGGTCTTGGAGTTGCCCATGCCGTCCTCCTTGTGGACGGTCTTCGAACCGCAATCGACGCTGCCGGTGGTGACCTCGCGCTTCTCGACGACGGTGTCGCGGTGGTCGACGACGGCGGGCCCGTCGCGGCGGATGACGGTGGTCTCCTCGGCGCTCGCCGCGCCGCACAGAGCCGCGAACAGGGCGCCCGAGAGAATGATGGTCCGCATGGTTGGCCTCCTGACTTCAATCGAAGCCAGCAACGGCAGCGGCGGAAAAAGGGTTCCACGCGCATTGATCGGTAGATCACGCGGATATTCGCGATGCGGCACGGTATTGGTTGTGTACAATCTACCGTTCCCGTCCCGCTCAGCTGTTCGGGACGGGAGCACGCCTCAGCCGGCCAGGGGCGGCACCCGGGACCACCACGCGTGCGCCCGCTCGTACTGGTGGGCGACGCGCAGGATCTCGGCCTCGGCGAAGGGCCGGGCGGCGATCTGGAGGCTGATCGGCAGGCCGCGCCGGTCGAAGCCGCAGGGCAGCGCGATGGCGGGCAGGCCCGCGAGGTTGAACGGGTAGGTCAGGCGCCAGGAGGCCGCCAGCACGCTCTCCGCGCGCCCGCCGAGCGTCACCGCGGACTCGTCCGTCCGCCACGCGGTCAGCGGCGAGGCCGGGCCGACGATCACGTCGGCCTCGGCCAGGACGGCGGCCATCTCGTCCATGATCAGGGCCCGCACCTGCTCGGCCCGCAGGTAGTCCGGGCCGGTCACGAGCCGGCCCATCTCCACGAGGTCGCGGACGTCGGCGGCGAAGCCCGCCACGTGGCCCCGGGCGAGGCTGCGGTCGTGGTAGGCGGTCGAGGAGGCGAGCTCGATGGCGTAGATGGCGCCGAGGCCGTGGCGCAGGGACGGCACCGCGACGTCGCGCACCGCGCAGCCCCGGTCTTCGAGGAAGCGGAGCGCTGCCTCGACGGCGGCGGCGACGTCGTCGTCGATTGCGTCGAAGAAGTGGTTGCGGATCACCGCGACCCGCAGGCCCCGGATCGGCCGGTCCAGCCCGGCCGTGTAGTCGGGGACCGGCGCCGCGCTGGCCGCGGGATCGCCGGGATCCGGGCCGGCGAGCGCCTGCAGCATCAGGGCGGCATCGGCCACCGTCAGGGTCAGCGGCCCGGCATGGTCGAGGGACCAGGAATGCGGCACGATTCCCGACCGGCCGATCCGGCCGTAGGTCGGCTTGAGGCCGACGATCCCGCACAGGGCGGCCGGGATCCGGATCGAGCCGCCCGTGTCCGAGCCGAGCGCGGCCGGGCAGAGGCGGGCCGCGACCGCCGCGCCCGAGCCGCCACTGGAGCCGCCGGGCACCCGGTCGGGGTCCCAGGGGTTGCGGGTCGGCGGCGTGACCATGCCCCAGGCGAATTCGTGCATCCGCGTCTTGCCGACGATCACCGCGCCGGCCGCCCGCAGCCGCGCCACGGCGTGGCTGTCGGCCGCCGGGAAGGTCAGGGCCTCCACCGCCGTGCCGGCCCGGGTCGGCATGTCGGCGGTGGTGTAGTTGTCCTTGACGGCGATCGGGATGCCGTGGAGCGGGCCGCGCGGCCCCGTCCGGGCGATCTCGGCATCGGCCGCGCGCGCGGCGTCGAGGGCCGCGGGCGCGAGGTGGACGACGCTGTTCACGGCGCCGTCGAGGCGCGCGATCCGGTCGAGGCTGGCGCCGACGAGCTCGGCGCTCGACAATTCCCGCGCCGCGATCCGCCGCGCGAGCTCGGTGATCGGCAGATGCCAGAGGGGGTCAGTCGCGGCGGTCGTCATGGGGCACCCGGCGGTAGGGGAGCGTCGGATCGAACACGACCGGCGGGTGGATGTCCGCGAGGTCGAGGTCGCGGAGCCGCGCGATCTCGGCGAGCACCGGCGCGAACTGCGCCAGCAGGTGCGCGACCCGCCGGGGCTCCTGGCGCAGGCCGACGACGTCGCGCAGCAGGTCGGGGGCTGCATCCCCGGCGGCGCCCGGCCGCTCGGCGGGAGGCCTGAGCAGCATCGCCACGACGTCGTCCGGCAGGGCGCCGGCCGGGCCGTCCTTCCGCGGCATGCCGGCCACGAACGGCACGAGCTGACGGCGGGCGACCAGGAGAACGCGACGCAGCTCGGCCACGGGCTCGGCATGCTCGTCGACCCGCAGGTCGAGATGCGGGTAATCCTCGGCGGCGACGATCTTGAGCGCCGCCGACTGCTTGCCGCGCCGGTCGCCGCCGGCCGCGTCGCCGGCCTCCAGGGCGCGCATCAGCCGCTCGTCGAGATCCTGGGCGGCGCTCCCCTCGAAGGCCTCCGCCATGGCGACGACAACGCCCGGCCCGGCGAGCATGTTGCCCTGGACGGCGTAGCCGGGCCCGGTGCGGTGGCCGGCCGCCGGCGTGCATCCGGCGCCGGTCCAGGCGGCGGCCCGCCCCTGCCCGTCGACGAGGCCGAGCTGGCGCAGGTCCGGCCGGTCGTCGGTGGCGAGGGCCGCCGCCAGCGCCGCGTCGGGATCCTGCCCGCCGGCCAGCCCGTCGAGGATGCGGGCGGCGAGGTAGGGATTCACCCAGGACTGGGTGGTGACGGCCCCGATCCCGGCCCTGAGGAACGGGCACAGGCCGCCCACCGCCGGGACGGCGCTCGCCACCGCGACGCCGAGCTGGCCGGTCCGCGGGCAGCGGGCGGCGATCGAGAAGGTGTTGAGTTCTCTCATGCGCTTACGGCTTCCTCCTCCCTGCTCCCGATCCACCGCCGTCTTGGCGAGCGCAGGGAAGCAATCCAGCAGCGCCCCGTCCGGGAGCGTGGCGCGACCCTGGGTCGCTTCGCTGCGCTCGCGATGACGGTGGTGGATCCGGGTCGATCTCACACCGCCAGATGATCGATGACGCGTGCCCGCGCGTCCGGCGCCTGGGCGGCCCCGCTGTCGACGATCTCGCCGAGCTTGAGGACGGCGTAGCGGTCGGCGAGCGCCAGCGCGAAGGCGACGTGCTGCTCCACCACCAGCATGGACACGCCCGCGGCCCGCTCGGCCTGGAGCACGCCGCGCAGGCGCTCGACCATGGAGGGCTGCACGCCCTCGGAGATCTCGTCGATCAGCAGGAGGCGCGGGCGCAGCATCAGGGCGCGCCCGAGGATCAGCATCTTCTGCTCGCCGCCCGAGAGGGTGCCGGCCCGCTGGGCCAGCCGGTCCTTCAGGAACGGGAAATGGCCGAACAGCCGCTCCAGCGCCTCCGGCAGCATCCGGTCGGAGGGTACCGCGAGGCGCAGGTTGTCGCGGATCGACAGGTCCTGGAACAGGGGCTGCTCCTGCGGCGCGTAGCCGACGCCGAGCGCGTTGAGCTTGGCCGGCGTGAGGCCGGCGAGCGCCTGGCCCCCGACCGTGATGGCGCCGCCGCGCAGGGCCACCATGCCCAGGACGGTCTTGAGCAGCGTGGTCTTGCCCATGCCGTTCTTGCCGAGCAGCGCCACGATCTCCCCCGGCCCGACCGACAGGGACACGTCCTTGACGATGGCGACGGCGCCGTAGCCGCTCGACACCCGGTCGAGGGCGAGGGCGGCCCCCGCCGGCGCGATCTGCCGTGCTGCCCGCCGTGCTGCCTCACCCATGGGCGCCTCCCGAGTAGATGGTCCGGACCAGTTCGGAGCCCACGACGTCCTCGACCGTGCCGTCCAGGACCAGCCGGCCCTGGTGCAGCACCACGATCCGGGACGAGATCTCGCGCACGAAGTCGAGGTCGTGCTCGACCAGCACGGCAGCGATCCGGCCCTCGGCGGTGAGCGCCTTGAGGACGGTCCCGATGGTGGTGCGCTCGGCCTTGGTCAGGCCCGCGGTGGGCTCGTCGAGCAGGATCAGTCGCGGCTCCAGCGCCACCACCATGGCGAGCTCCAGCGCCTGCTTCTGGCCGTGGGACAGGAGGCGCGTCGGCTGCGTCAGCTGGCGGTCGAGGCCGGTCATGCGCAGGACGTCGAGGGCCGGCTGCGGCAGGCCCAGCGTCTCGGCCCGCCCGACCGGGCTCAGGCCGTCGTTGGACGCCCGGGCGAGGCGGAGGCAGTCGGCCACCGACAGGCTCTCGAACACGCTCGCCACCTGGAACTTGCGCCCGACGCCGAGGCCGACGATCCGGTTCGGCGTCAGCCCGGTGATCGGCGTACCGCCGACGGCGATCGCGCCCTTGAACGGCTCGGTGCCGTCGCTGAGGCAGCGCATCAGCGTGGTCTTGCCGGCGCCGTTGGGCCCGACGAGGCTGACGAGCTCGCCCGCCCGGATCTCGAGGTCGATGCCCTCCAGCACCGTCAGGGCGCCGTAGGCCTTGGCGAGGTTCTCGACCTTGAGGATCGGGGTCCCGGTCGCCTCGGTGCCGGTCACCTCCGGCCCGGCCGCCTCGGTCCCGGCCGCCCGCGCGACGAGGCGCGGCGGCGCCGACTGCCGCCGGCCCACCGGCAGCGCCCGCCAGAGGCGGCCGACGAGGTCGGCGAGGCCGCCCGGCAGCAGGATGATGATGACCACGAAGGCCGAGCCCAGGAGAAGCTGCCAGAGGAACGGCAGGTCGCCCGAGAGGTTGGCCGCGAGGTAGTCGATCGCGACGGTGCCGAGCACCGGGCCGAGCAGCGTGCCGCGGCCGCCGAGCGCCACCCAGATGACCAGCTCGGTGCCGAACAGGAAGCCGGCATTCTCGGGCGCGACCACGCCCGAGCCGTTGGCGAACAGGAAGCCCGCGAGCCCCGCCACCGCGGCGAGCGCCGCGGTGAGCTGGATCTGCAGGCGCCGCGGGTTGAGGCCGAGATAGGCGCAGCGCGCCTCGTTGTCCCGGAGCGCCACGAGGGCGCGGCCGGCATCGGCCCGGACCAGGATCCAGGACCCCAGCGTGACGGCGATCAGGAACAGGGCCGCGAGGCGGAAATAGCCCTCGGTCTCGAAGGGCAGCACGTCGAAGCCGACGAGGCCGCTGCTGGAGCCGGTCCATTCCCCGCCCGCGTAGATGAGCTGCACGACGACGATCGGGACGACGAGCGAGATCACCGAGGCGTAGAGCGGGGTCGAGCGGTGGTAGAAGGACAGCCAGCCGACCGCGAGGCCGAGCAGGGCCGGCGCGACGAGCGCCGCCGCGATGGCCGCGGCGATCCCGAGCGGCGTCGCCCCGTAGGCGGCGAGGATCATCGCGGTGGCGTAGGCGCCGATGCCGAAGAACGCCGCCTGGCCGAAGGTCAGGATCCCCGCGAAGCCCCAGAGCAGGTCCACCGTGACGGCCAGCACCGCGTAGATCATCGAGCGGGTCAGGACGTTGACCGCGAAGGTGTCGAGGACGAGCGGCGCGATCCAGAGGGCCAGCGCCGCCAGGCCCGCGACCACGAAGGGCGCGGCGCGGGACAGGCGGCGTCCGCGGGGCGCCGCGGCGGCGCGCTCGGTGGCGGGCTCGGTGGCGGGCAGGGTCTCAAGCACGGGAGAAACCTTTCGGGCTGATCCGCAGCACGAGGGCGGCGAGCACCGCGACGGCGATGCTGCCCAGGATCGGGCTCACGAAGGTGCTGATCAGGACCTGCGCGGCCCCGAAGACCAGGCAGGCCGCCGCGAGCGCCAGGTACGAGGCGTCGGCGACCATCACCAGCATGAAGGCGCCGATCAGCCAGGAGACGCCCATGTTCGGATCGACGCTGGTGAGCGGCGTGAGCAGGACGCCGGCGAGGCCCGCGAAGCCGGCGCCGAGCATGAACACGACGAGGCGCACCCGGCCCGTGTCGATGCCGAGGCTGCGCGCCAGGGTCTCGTTCATGATCACCGCCCGGGCCGAGAGGCCGAGCCGGGTCCGCTCGATGGTGAGCGCGAACAGCGTGCCGATCGCCAGCGCGATGCCGAGCGCCACGAGGCGGTAGGCCGAGTAGTCGACGCCGAGGAACGCGACGGTGCCGGCGTAGAGGTTCGGGGTGAGCTGGACGTCCCGGCCGAAGGCCAGGGTGATGAGCTGCCCGACCACGATGCCGAGCCCCCAGGTGGCGAGAATCGCGTCCAACGGCCGCCGGTAGAGCGGGCGGATGATGAAGTGCTCGGCGAGGCCGCCGAGCGCCGCGCCGACGACGAAGGCGAGCGGCAGGGCGAGCCACGGATTGAGCCCGAGCCTGGCGGTCACCACCGCGCAGTAGGCGCCGACCGTCAGCCACGCCCCGTGGGCGAAGTTGATGATCTTGAGCACGCCGAAGATCGCCAGGAGGCCGATCGCGACGATGAATAGGATCGCCGCCGTGGTCAGGATGTCGAGGGTGAGCAGCATCGGGGATTCCGGGTGCGCGTGTCGTCGCGGGCTGAGGGAGGGATTTGGCGGGTGACGACGGTCCCCTCCCCCTCTGCGGGCTTGCCGGGTCACGTATCGACCACGGCACCGCGGCTTCCGGACCGGGCGCGGGTCCCCTCTCCCGTGCGGGAGAGGGACAGGGGTGAGGGGTGCGACCTCTCCGGAGAAGTCTCGTCCAAGACAGCGCGACGACGGCGCGCTCGATCCTGGAGCGTCTAATCCCTCACCCCAACCCTCTCCCGCACGGGAGAGGGGGCACGTGGCGCTCCGTCATCGACGTCGGCGCGAGACGGGTGGATATCGTCGCCCGCCCGGGCGAGGCCTCTTGCCCCGCCCCTCACTGCAGCTTCGGGCACTGCTCGCCGGGATCGACGTCCTTGAAGGTGCCGGCGACCTTCACGGTGCCGTCCTTCTGGATCTGGCCGAGATACATGGTCAGCGGCGCGTGGTGCTGCTTGCTCATGGTGATCGTGCCCCGCGGCCCGGTGAAGCTCACGGTCGGGAGCGCCTCCAGGACCTTGGCGGTCTCGGTCCCGCCCGCCTTCTCGACGGCGGCCTTGTAGAGGTAGATCGCCTCGTATTCCGGCACCGAGAGGTCGTTGGGCGTGCGCAGCTCCGCGCCGAACTTCTTCTGCATCGCCGCCAGGAACGCCTTGTTCTCCGGGCTGTCGATCCCGGTGACGTAGGAGGCCGAGAGGTAGACGCCCTCGGCGTCCGCGCCCATGCTCTTGGCGGTGCCCTCGTCCAGCGCGAGGTTGGCGAAGGGCATCGACACGCCCGCGCCGCGCAGCTGCTTGGTCAGCGTCACGTTCGGCGCGCCGCCCGCCGTCGAGGTGATCAGCGCGTCGGGCTTGGCCTCCTTCAGCTTGGAGATGATCGCCGTCCAGTCGCTGCCGTCCATCGGCAGGTATTCCTCGCCGACCACCTTGCCGCCGGTCTTCTCGACGTAGCTCTTGGCGAAGCCCAGCATGCCGCGGCCGAAGGCGTAGTCGCTGCCGATCAGGAAGTAGGTCTTGGCGCCCTTCGCCTTGAAGGCGTCCACCACCGGCGGCACCTGCTGCTCCGGCACCCAGGCGTCCACGAACATGTTCTTGTTGCAGGAATGGCCCTCGTAGAACGAGGTGTAGATGTACGGCACCTTCCCCTTGGTGACGGCGGGCAGGCCGGCGTTGCGGGCCGCGCTCGTCTCCATCGAGATCAGGACGTCGACCTTCTTCTGGTAGATCAGGCTGTCGAAGGCCTTCTGGGCGCCGGCCGCCCCCGAGGCGTCGTCGGCCACCTCCAGGACGAGCTTGCGGCCGAGCACGCCGCCCTTGGCGTTGATCTCCTCCACGGCGAGTTCGGCCGACTGCACCACCGAGGGGGCGACGACGCTGTTGGCGCCCGACAGGCCGATCGGGATGCCGATGACGATCGGCTTGCCGTCGGCGGCCTGCGCGGCCGTGGCGGCCTGCGCGGCGGCGAGGGCGAGCGCCGCGGCGGCGACGAGGGACCATTTCACCATGAACGAACTCCTTGGATGACGACGGTGCGAAGCGGGCTCAGCCGTAGATGTCGGCGCGGCGGTCGCGCAGGAGCGAGTTGAACGCGTTGAGGTCCTTGCGCCCGGCCGCGTCGAGGTCGACCAGCGCCGAGACGGTCTCGGTGCGGTCGCGGCTCGCCGGTCCGGCAAGCGGCCAGCCCTTGGGGCCGATGATCAGGCTCTGCCCCTCGAAGGGCTGGCCGCGCTCGATTCCGACCCGGTCGGCGCAGGCGATGAAGATCCCGTTCGAGTGCGCGGCGGCCCGGTGCAGGGTGTTGGCCATGGCAGCCTCGCCCGCGGGCTGGTCGGGCATCGGCACCCAGTTGGTCGGGACGCAGACGATCTCCGCGCCGGCGAGCGCCAGCTGCCGGAAGGTCTCGGGGAACCAGCCGTCGTAGCAGATCGCGACGCCGACCTTCCCGAGCGCGGTGTCGAAGACCGGGAAGCCGAGATCGCCCCTGGCGAAGAACACGTTCTCCTGATCCCAGAGATGGGCCTTGCGGTAGGTGCCGATGTAGCCCTCCGGCCCGACGATCACGGCGGCGTTGTAGAGGGTCTCGCCGGCGGATTCGGCGATGCCCGCCACGATGTGCACGCCGAGCTCGGCGGCGAGCGCCGCCCAGGCGCGGGTGGTCGGGCCGTCCGGCACGGGCTCGGCGAGGGCGGCGGCCTCCGCGGCGGATTCGAACACGTAGCCGGTGCTCGCGAGTTCCGGCAGCACGATCAGCCGGCCGCCCTCGGCGGCGGCCGCGCGGACGAGGTCCGACGCGCGCGCCACGTTCGCGTCGACCGCGCCGAATTCCGGCTCGAACTGGATGCACGACACCCGTATCGGCGGGCGCGCGGGATCGTTCGCCTGGACCATGAGAGCTCCGAAACGCAAAAAGCCCCTGGGCACGGAGACAGATCATCCGCGAACCAGAGGCTTCAAAGCCGTGATGTCGTGCAGCACTGCTGCTGCGGGGCAACCTTGCCCGGTTAGACTACGATACGCACCCCGAAACAGACCGCAAGACCATAAATGCGGCAGGCTGCTGCGATCAAGTCTTTTCCGCCAACGCGATGCGCAGGCCGAGTCCGCTCATCGCCTCGTGGGCGGAGACCACGCTCTCGGCCACGCTCGCCATCGGCACACGGGCGGCGGTGGCCCGGTCCCGGAGCATCTTGTAGGCGGCGTCCTCGTCGATCCGGTTCAGGTCCACGAGCAGCCGGACCGCCTTCTCGACGGTGCGGCGGCCCTTCATGGTCTCCTCCAGCCGGTTGATCTTGCTGGTGAGCCGGCCCTCGTAGCCGCGCCGGTAGCGGGCCAGGGCGAACTGGGTGAGCACGCCCCGCGGGTGGAGCGGCTTGTTGAGCACGCCGTGGGCGTTGACGTCGGCGATCGCCTTCAGCGAGGTCGGGCTCTCGTAGGCCACGATGGCGATGACCGCCGGCTCGATCGCCTCGATCGACGGCAGCAGGTGCATCACCTGGGCGTCGTCGAGCTGGATGAACAGCGTGTCGATGTCGGCCGGCAGGGCGGCGGGCGGCGGCCACGCCAGGGAGACCGCGCAGCCGAGGCGGCGGAGCTGCTCCAGCAAAGCGGCGGCCTCCTCGTCCCGGGGATGGATGACGAGGGCGCGGGCGCGCCGCAGGTCGTCCAGGATCTTGCGGGCGGGGGCGGTCACGCGGCGAGCCCCTCCTCCAGCCAGTTCGTCTCGAACCGGGACCACGCGAGGTACGGGTCGGGCCGCACCGGCCGCCGCGCCCGCCAGACGACGTCGAACTGCCCGTCCGCGCGGGCGACGCCGATGCCGGGGGTGAGCCAGATGTGGCGCGTCTCGCCGTCGAAGGCGAGTTCGCCCTCCGGCGCCGCGAGGCGCTGCCGCAGGGCCGCCGCGCCGAGGCGCTCGGCGTCGAGGGTGCCGGCCTCCGCGAGCGCCCGGGCGAAGAGGTGGACCTGCGCGTAGGCGGTCTCCGACCACATGCTGGTGGGGCGCTCAGGCCCGAACCGGGCCTGGAAGGCGGCGACGAAGCGCCGGTTCTCCTCGCCGGGCAGCGCGCCGAAATACGGCGCCGCGAGGACGTGGCCGGTGCAGTGCTCGGGGCCGATCGCGCGGATCTGGCCCTCCGCCAGGGTGAGGCTGGCGATCGGGCAGCGGGCGCGGTCGATGCCGGACGCGGCGTAGGCGCGGTAGAGCCGCTCGGCGCCGCGCCCCACCACCGTGGAGAAGACCGCGTCCGGGGCGGCGTCGCGGATCGCCGCGATCATGGCGGCGTGGGCCGCGTCGTCCGCGTCGAGGGCCGCGTACAGCTCGCCCGCGATGATCCCGCCCTTCGCCTCGATCAGGTCGCGCATGACCCGGTTCGATTCCCGCGGGTAGATGTAGTCGGAGCCGATCAGGAAGATCCGCGGCCCGTGCTCCTGCATCAGGTAGTCGGCCAGTGCGAAGACGTTCTGGTTGAGGGTCGCGCCGGTGTAGATGATGTTCTCCGAGTACTCGAAGCCCTCGTAGATCGACGGGTACCAGAGCAGGCCGTTGTGCCGCTCCACGGTGGACATGACCGACTTCCGGCTCGCCGAGAGCGAGCAGCCGAACACCACCTCGACCCCGTCCTCGGCGAGCATCCGCCGGGCCAGGGTGCGGTAGGCGTCGTTGTCGCCGGCGGGGTCGTAGCAGACGGGCTCGATCGGGCGCCCGAGCACGCCGCCGGCCCGGTTGATCTCCTCGATCGCCAGGGCGGTGCCGAGGAAGTGCTCGGTCTCGGTGATGCCGCTCACCCCGCTGCGGGAGAACAGGACGCCGACCCGCCACGTCGCTTCATCCTTGGCCGCCATGGTCCCCCCGGGCTCGCCGCAGGCACCCGGAGGGCTGCGCGCCCCGCTGTCCTAGCCGAGGGAGGACCCGCCGCGAAAGCCGTTCCCCGCGCCGTCGTCCCCGGGCGCCGGGTGCGGAGCCGGGACGGAGCGGCTCCGGGGCGGCCCTAGCGCCGCTCCGCGCGGGCGAGGCGCGAGACCAGGATCCCGAGCCCGATCGCCGCGCCGGTGAGCGCGAGCTTGCCCGCCAGCCCGGACCGGTTGTGGGCCAGCTCGGCCCGGGCGCCCATCTCGGCCGGGACGTTGGGGACGCGGCCCCGCGCGAGGTCGTCGACCACGCCCTCGACCACGTTCACCCGGTCGGCGGCCATCAGCATCAGCCAGTGCGCCCACTGGGATTCACTGTAGCGGAACGCCTGCCGGCGGATGACGCCGCTCACGCCGCGCGGCGGGGTCGACGTACCGACGACCGCCGGCCGGGCGTTGTACTCGATCGAGGTGAGGACCTCGACGCGCGCCCGCTGCTGCGGCGGCCGCGTCCAGTTCATGCCCCGGCTGTCGTCGCGCGCGATGTCGCGCATCGGGTAGGTCGGATCGTTCTGCGGATCCGCGTCGACGCCCCAGCCCGGGACCGTCGACGGATCGATCGGACGGTTTCTCATCGCCCCTCCTCACGCGCGTGCCGTCGGGGGGACCAGGACCGGCTTGATGCAGCCGTCGAGCTTGGCCGAGAAGAGGTGGTAGGCATCCGCGGCCTCCTCGAGGGGCACCTTGTGGGTGATCAGTTCCTTGGGGTTCAGGCGGCCCGCCTCGATATGGGCGATCAGCTTCGGCAGCAGGCGCTTCACCGACGCCTGGTTGGCCCGGATGGTGATGCCCTTGTTCAGGACGTTGCCGATCGGGATGAGGTTGCCGGTCGGCCCGTAGACCCCGACGATCGAGACGATCCCGCCCTTCTTGACCGCGTTGATCGCCCAGTGGAGCGCCACCGCCGAGCCGCCCTCGAGCTTCAGCTTGGTCCCCATCAGGGTGTGCAGCGCGCTCCCCGCCGCGTCGCCGCCGACCGCGTCGATGCAGACGTCGGCCCCGAGGGAATCGGTGGTCTTCTTCAGGAAGACCACGGGATCCCCGATCGAGCGGAAATTGTAGACCTCGGCGGGACAGTACCGCCGCGCGAAGTCGAGCCGGTACTCGACGTGGTCGATGACGATCACCCGCCCGGCCCCGAACAGCCACGCGCAGCGCGCCGCCATGATGCCGACTGGTCCGGCGCCGAAGACCACGACGGTGTCGCCGCGCTGGATCCCGCCCATCTCGGCCGCCTGATAGCCGGTCGGCACGACGTCGGTGAGCAGCACCGCGTCGTCGAGGTCCATCGTCTCGGGGATCTTGCACGGGCCGACATCGGCGTAGGGCACCCGGACGTACTCGGCCTGGCCGCCGTCGTAGCCGCCGGCGGTGTGCGAGTATCCGTAGATGCCGCCGACCGCGGTCGCCTGCGCGTTCGCCTCGTGGCAGTTCCCGAACAGCCCCTGCTTGCAGAAGTGACAGCGGCCGCAGGCGATGTTGAACGGGACCAGCACGTGGTCGCCGACGGCGAGATTGCGCACGCCGGAGCCGACCTCCTCAACAACGCCCGTGAATTCGTGGCCGAACGTCGTGCCGACGCGCGTATCCGGCACCATTCCATGGTACAGGTGAAGATCAGATCCGCAAACGCAGGTTCGCGTAACTCGGATGACCGCATCCTCAACATGCTCGCACACGGGGATCGGCTTGCGATCGACGCGCACGCGGTACGGCCCGCGGTAGTTCATCGCCAGCATGCTGGGGCTCCCTCGTCCACGACCGGGGAACCGCAGGCGGATGCCCAAGTTCCCGGCGGCCGCGGCGGGGCGCGAGGTGACGCGCGGCGGGCGGCCGCCCTCATCCGGCGGCCGGCTCTGCCTTCCGCGCCGGGCGGCTCACGAACCGAGAGCCGGCGAGCAGGAAGCGCCAGGGCGTCTCGGCGCCGCGGGTGATGCCGATGCGCCGGTCGCTGACCACGTCGACGCCCCCGGAATCGCCCGCGGCGCGCGGCTCGAACCGGAACGGCGCCCGCGCGAGGGGCGCCCCGTCGAGCGCGTCGGTGACGCCGAGGGCCTGGCAGAGGCGGCCGGGGCCGGCGCAGAGGAGGCGCGGATCCTCCAGGCCGCGGCGCGCCCGCATGGCGGGAAGCCCCTCGGTCGGCGCGAGGGCCCGGAGCAGCACGGCGCTGCCGGGCTCGCAGACGAGGTTCAGGCACCAGTGCATCCCGTAGGAGCGGTACACGTAGGCGTGGGCCGGCGGGCCGAACATGCTGGCGTTGCGCCGGGTCGGGCCGCGGAAGCTGTGGGAGGCCGGATCGGTGCTGTCGTAGGCCTCGGTCTCGACGATGATCCCGCCGGCTGCGCCGACGAACAGGCGGGCGCCGATCAGGTCGGAGGCCACCGCGGCGGCGCTGCGGGCGAAGAAGGTGTCCAGCATCGGGGCTCCGGCGCGGGCGGCCCCGCGCGATCCGCGTCGCCGGGATCCGGCGAAACGCGGGCGATTAGAAATAAATCGGACGCAACGGAAGTCTTGCTGGTACGAGGGGCCCGTGAATGGCGGGCCCAGAACCGATCCCTTCGGACCTCCAGCATGGTGCGCACAGCCTCGATCGCGACGCTCCGGTCCGCAGAGTCGGGCGCGCAACCCCGGTCGGCCCCGCGCGCCGCGCGGCTCCGCCTGAACCTGCGGCGCCTCCGGCTGGCCAGCGGCCTGATCCTGTTCGGCTACGTGCTGACCCACCTGCTGAACCACGCCCTGGGCAACGTCTCCCTCGACGCCATGGAGGACGGCCTCGACCTCGTCACGGCCGTCTGGCTCAACCCCGTCGGCCTGACGCTGCTCTACGGCGCCCTGGTGGTCCACCTGCTGCTCGGGCTCCAGGCCCTCTACGCGGCCCGCTTCTTCCACTGGCGGCCGTCCGAGACCCTGCAGCTGGTCTCGGGCCTGCTGATCCCACCGCTGCTCATCAGCCACATCGTCGGGACCCGGGTCTCATTCGTCACCGAGGGGCTCGACAAGGGCTACGCGCAGGAACTCTACGCCTTCTGGATCGCCTCGCCGATCCTCGGCCTGATGCAGGTCACGGTCCTGGTCGTCGCCTGGATCCACGGCTGCATGGGCCTGTATTTCTGGCTGCGGCTGAAGCCCGGCTTCGACCGCATGGCGCCCTGGCTGCTGGCGCTCGCGGTGCTGGTGCCGGTCCTGTCGCTGCTGGGCTTCGCGCAGGGCGGCCGGATGGTCATGACCCTGGCGCAGGATCCGGCGTGGCGCGCGGCGGCGCTCCAGCCGGTCCATGTCGGGCTGCCCGACCAAGTGGCGCGGCTCGCCGCCGTCCGGGACGGGCTGCTCGGGACCTACGCGGGCCTCGTGGCGGCGGTGATCGCGGCCCGCGGCGCGCGGACGCTCGCCGAGATCAAGCGCGGCACGATCCGGCTCAGCTACCCGGACGGACGGGTGGTGCGGGTACCCCGCGGCACGAGCGTGCTGGAGGCGAGCCGGCGCAACCGGATCCCCCACGCCAGCGTCTGCGGCGGCCGCGGCCGGTGCTCGACCTGCCGGATCCGGGTGACGGACGGCAGCGACGGGGCGCCGGCGCCCGGCCGCACCGAGCGGGCGGTGCTGGAGCGCATCGCGGCCGGCCCGGGGGTGCGCCTCGCCTGCCAGTTCCGGCCGGAGACCGACATGGCCGTGGTGCCGCTGCTGCCGCCGCAGCCGCGGATGCGCCAGGCCGACCTGCTCGACCGGGCGCAGTCGGGCGAGGAGCGCTTCATCGTAGCGATGTTCGTCGACCTGCGCGGCTCGACACGGCTCGCCGAGGAGCGCCTGCCCTACGACACGGTGTTCATCATCAACCGCTTCCTCGGCGCGGTCGGCGACGCCGTGCGCGAGGCCGGCGGCTCGACCAACCAGTTCCTCGGCGACGGCCTGCTGGCCCTGTTCGGCCTGGAGACGGAGGCCGAGGCGGCCGCACGGGAGGCCCTGAGGGCGATCGACCTCATCGCCGAGTCGGTCGACACCCTGAACGGGCTCCTGGCGGCCGACCTGGAGCACACCCTCCGGTACGGGATCGGCGTGCATGCCGGCCCGGCGATCGTCGGCGAGATGGGCGACGCCACCGACGCCCGATTCACGGCGCTCGGCGACACCGTCAACGTCGCGGCCCGGCTCCAGGGCCTGACCAAGGTCCTCGGCTGCGTGGCGGTGGTGTCGGAGGCGGTCTACGCGGCGGCCCGCGTGGCGCCGGCGGAGATCCGGGACGTGGCGGTGGACGGCCGGTCCGAGGCCGTCCGGGTCAGCACCCTCGGAAACGCCTGACGCGAACGTCGTTGCGAGCGGAGCGAAGCAATCCAGAGTGGTACCGCGGTTCTCGGCGTCGCGCATCCCCGGGTCGCTTCGCTGCGCGCGCGATGACGGGTGATCCGAGCGGACGGCGCGCCTCAGGCCCGCTGCCGGTGCGCCGCCCCGAGGCGCGGCGCCAGGGCCAGCATCAGCGGCACCACGGCGAGCGCCGTCCCGGCCGCCGCCACGGCCGCCCAGTGCGGGCCGGCCGCGTCGCCGAGCCGCCCGTAGAGCAGCGGTGCCGCCAGCGCGCTGCCGCCGAGCGTCCAAGTGTAGAACACCGCGAAGGCCCGCTCGACCCGGCCGCCGGGCGCCAGCTCCGGGACGGTCCCGTAGAGGACCGACGAGGTGCCGTTCAGCATCACGCCGAGCAGCGGCAGCAGGATCAGCCCGGGGGCCAGCGGCAGCACGATCACCGCCAGGATCGCCAGTGCCGTCCCGGTCTCGGTGAGGATCACGGTCCGGGTCACGCCGAGGCGTTCCCCGAGGCGCCCGCAGACCGCCTTGCCGAGCGCGCCGCCGACGAAGACCAGCGACAGGGCGAGGCCGACCGTGGTCAGCGCCGCGCCCTTCTCCTGCAGCAGGAACGGCAGGTAGAGCAGGAAGGCCGGCCGCGCGGCGTTGTCGAGCATGCCGATGGCGACGAGCAGGCGGAAGCCCGTGCCGTTCCCCGGCCCGGTCGCGGACGGATGGGGCGCCGGACGCGCAGCGGCGCCGCCGCTGCGTGACGCCGGATCACGCGGCAGCAGGCGCGCGACCGCGAGCGCGACCACGATCCCGGCGCCGGCGATCACCCAGAGCGCGTGCCGCCAGCCCGTCAGGGTCAGCAGCAGGCCGACCAGGGGCGGGACCGCCGCCTTCCCGAGATCGCCGGTGAAATTGTAGGTGCCGAGCGGGCCGCGGGCGCCGGGCCCGTAGGCCCGGGCGATCACCGCGGACGCCAGGGGATGCTGGGTGCTGCTGCCGGCGCCGCCGAGCAGGAGCCCGATCCCGAGCCCGACGAGGCCGCCCGAGGTGCCGGCGATCGCGTAGCCGGCCGCGCTGAGCACGGTGCCGAGCACCAGCACGGTGCGGGCACCCCAGGCCTGGGCGAGGCGGCTCGCCGGCATCTGCAGCGCCGCCAGGGCGCCGTTGTAGAGGGAGCGCAGGAACGCCAGGGCGACGTAGTCGAGGCCGAACTCCGCCTGCCAGACCGGCAGCAGCACGTAGATCAGGTCCGTGTAGCCGTCGTGCAGGGCGTGGTTCACGCCGGTGGCCACCAGCGTGCGCCGGGCGTCCGGCAGGGACGCGGCCCGGGGGGATGCGGTTTCGGAAGACGCAGTTTCGGAAGAGGCGGTCAGATCGGACGCGACGGACATCCAGCCATCCTTCGTGGTGCGGCGGCAGGATGGCGCCCTGGCCCGGAGCTGACAAACGACTTATGCTGACGCTCGCGTGAGGAAACCTGACCCGTGCACCGTCGCCTGCCGCCCCTCAACGCCGTGAAAGCCTTCGAGGCGGCCGCGCGGCACGGGAGCTTCACCCGCGCGGCGGACGAGCTGCGGGTCACCCACGGGGCGGTCAGCCGGCACGTCCAGACGCTGGAAGGCTGGCTCGGGCTGCCGCTGTTCGAGCGCCACAACCGGCGGGTGGTCCTCACCGAGGCCGGCACGGCCTACGCGACCGAGATCGGCGCCGCCCTCGACCGCATCGCCCTGGCCACCGCCCGGCAGGCCGAGCGCGGACGGCCGCGCCTGCTGCACGTGAACGCGCTGGCGACCTTCACACTCCGCTGGCTGATCCCGCGCCTGTCGGGCTTCCAGCGGGCCAACCCGTCGATCGAGGTGCGGCTGACCACCTCGAACGTGCCCCTCGCCAGCCTGGCGGAGCCGTTCGACGTGGCGATCCGGGGCGGGCCGGACAGCCGGCCGGGCCACCGCGCGGAGCCGTTCCTGTCCGAGCGGCGCATCCCGGTCTGCAGCCCGGACCTGCTGCGCCGGCTGCCGCTCCGGGTGCCGGAGGATCTCCGGCACCACACGCTGCTGCACGCCGCGACGCTGCCGCGGGTCTGGCCCGACTGGCTGCGCGCGGCGGGCGTCCCGGATCTGGCGCCGCGGGCCACGGTGACGCTGGAGCATTTCTACCTGACCCTCCAGGCCGCCCTCGACGGGCTCGGCGTCGCCATGGGGCCCGAGCGGCTGATCGCCGACGACGTCGCGGCCGGCCGCCTGACCCTGCCCTTCCCGGGCCCCGCCCTGCCCGCGCGGAGCTACTACACCTACATCCCCGAGCCGCGGGCGGAGGATC
Source organism: Methylobacterium sp. D53M (assembly GCF_053345625.1). Taxonomy (NCBI): domain Bacteria; kingdom Pseudomonadati; phylum Pseudomonadota; class Alphaproteobacteria; order Hyphomicrobiales; family Methylobacteriaceae; genus Methylobacterium; species Methylobacterium sp. D53M. The sequence goes on along the minus strand of NZ_JBKFAL010000034.1, from coordinate 15,471 downwards.
CGGCGGTCCGGGCCTTCTGCGGCTGGCTCGCCGAGGCGGCGCGGCATCCGTAACGCTCCGTCATCGCGAGCGCAGCGAAGCGCCCCAGGGCGGCGCGCCTTCCGTCCGGAGGGCACCAACTGGATTGCTTCGCTGCGCCCGCAAAGACGGCGGAGGCGCGCATCAGGGATGGCGTGCCGCCTCCGCCCGGCGCATGGATCGGATCCGGAACGCCCCCGACCGCGTCGGGGTTGGCGTCAGACGCTTCTGCCGAAGGTGACCGCATGGCGCGCAAGCGTCTCCGCCCGACGATCGAGAGCCTGATCGAGTCCCTGGGGCGGCTCGGTGTCGCCCCGGAGGCGGTCGACCTCGACCGGCTGCTCGCCCAGCTCGACCTGCCCGATTACGGCGCCGAGGTCGACGACGACCGCGTCGCCCGAGCGCTCCGGGAGATGCGGGCCGCCCGGGCCTTCGCGGAGACCGGCATCCCGGCGATCCGGAAGGCGATCCCCAATCTCCGGGCCGTGGTCACCAAGGACCACCGCATCACTTGGCTGATCCGGACCGAGATCCCGCTCCTCGACAACGGCCGCCTGGACCTGCGCCTCGACGTGGCCCCCGAGCCGGAGGCGGCCGAGATCCTCGCCCGCATGGCCGCCCGGAACGACCCGACGCACCGCCTGGAGGCCCTGCGCGACGCCGTGGCGCGCACGGCCCTCCAGGCGACCCGCGCCCTGCACAAGCCGGTCGACCGGCTGCGGGCGCAGCTCCTCGTCGACCTGCGCGAGGTCGGGGCGGACGCCGCCGCCTACATCGCCCACATGGACCGCTCGCTCCGGTCGCGGGTCTTCACGTACGGCCCAAAGCTCGCCCGCGGCCTCAACGACACGCTCACCCCCGTCCGCCGCCACGCCAAGGCGGTGGCGCGCGAGGGCTCGCGCCTGCGGCGGCTGCGCGATCAGGTCGGCTTCGGCGCCTATATCGAGCGCTTCACCGCCGCCCGGCGCCTCGACCGGAAGATCGTGTTCCACATGGGGCCGACCAATTCCGGCAAGACCTACGCGGCCCTGCAGCACCTGACCGCGGCCGGGACCGGAGCCTACCTCGCGCCGCTCCGGCTGCTGGCGCTGGAGAACTACGAGACCCTGCGCGAGCGGGGCCTGCGCGCGGGCATGATCACCGGCGAGGAGGTGCTGGGCGATACGAACCCGACCCACACCGCCCGCACGATCGAGACCGCCGACCTCACCCGGCCGATCGACGTGGCGGTGATCGACGAGATCCAGATGCTGTCGGACCCCGACCGCGGCTGGGCCTGGACCAACGCGCTGTTCGGCGTCGCCGCCAGGACCGTGATCGTCTGCGGCTCGGACGACGCCCTGTCCTATGTCCGCCGCGCCGCCGAGGCCGCCGACGAGTCCCTGGAGGTGATCCCCTTCACCCGCAAGTCGCCGCTCCTGCTGCTGGAGGAGCCGGTGCCGCTGGAGAAGGTCGAGGCCGGGGACGCGGTGGTCGCCTTCTCGCGCCGGGCCGTGCACGAGAATCGCGAGGTCCTCGTCGCCCGCGGTCACCGGGTCGCGACGATCTACGGCGCCCTGTCGCCGGAGGTCCGCCGGGCCGAGGCCGCGCGCTTCCGCAGCGGGGAGGCCAACGTGCTGGTGACCACCGACGCGATCGGCATGGGGCTCAATCTCGGCCCGCTGAAGCGGATCGTGTTCTCGGCGGTGCGCAAGTGGGACGGGACCGCCGAGCGGGCGCTGACCCATTCCGAGATCCGGCAGATCGCCGGCCGGGCCGGCCGCTACGGCCACCAGGATGTCGGCTACGTGGCGGCGACCGACCCGTACGCCGCCGAGCCGATCCGCACCGCCCTCTCGGGCGCCCCGACGGCGCCGGCGGCCGACACGCGCTTCTTCGTCCGCCCGGATCTCGGGGCGATCCGCTCGGTGGCCGAGGAGATGCGCACCCACAGCCTGCACGAGGTGCTGACCCACTTCGCCCGGGCGACCTTCTACGCGGGCTCGCCGTTCCAGCCCTCGGCCCTGGAGGAGGTGCTGGAGGTCGCCCGGATCGTCGACCGGGCGCGGCTGCCGATCGAGGAGAAGTTCGCCTTCTCGGTCTGCCCGATCGACCGGCGCGACGAGATCGCCATGGGCCTGCTGGAGCGCTGGTGCCAGGCGCGCGCCGCCGGCCTCACGGTCCCGGCTCTGCGCGGCAACCTCGCGGGCGCGCTCGACTACCAGGAGCGGACCGTGAAGCTCGCCAGCGCCTATCTGTGGCTGTCGCGGCGCTTCCCCGAGACTTTCGACGACGTGGACGCCATCCGCCACATGCGCGGCCGCGCCAACGACGCCATTGAGCAGCACCTGCGGGAGACAGCGACCCGGAAGGCGGAGCGGCGCAGCCGGCGACCTGTCGGGGCGCGGTGAGACGCGGCATCGGGCCATGAAAAAAGCCCGCTGCGCGTTCGGCGCAGCGGGCTTTCTCGGATGACGTTGGTTGCGGGTCCCCGCAACACCCGATCTCGGCGCAATCCGGCGATTCGTTCTGAGCACAGATCGTTGGTTACGAGGGAATGCAACGCTCTATTCTCGCGACTGATCGAAAGAGTTATACCGAAATTACCGGAGTATCCTCTCAACCCGAGACAGGCTCAAATCCCTTTTGGACGTGCTTCGGTTCAGTGGATCTTCGTCATTTCGTGTGGGTCAAGGAGCCAGAAGTACGCGACGGCGTAGAAGGTCGAAGCCGGCTCGGCCGTACATCAGTCGCTTGATCAGCTTCAGTTTCGTAATCTGGCCCTCGGACTGAGTGTTGCTCCACGGCATCGTCAACGCTGCCCTTACCGCGGCAGCATCAACGACGAGCCCGCTGGCGAACGTCTGCGCGGCTCGGATGCCGCTCGCCTTCGCCTCGACGATCCAAGCCTCGAACGCCGCCAGGCGTCGATCGCCATGTGCGGACGATCCGTTCCCCTTCCTCCCGGCCTCGCGTACGAACACGACGAAGCGCTGGATGAGCCCGTGTAGGGTGGCCGCGTCGGGATCCTGCACGATGCGCGCGAGAAGCGCGCTATCGGCCGGGCTCAGCCGGTCCGGCGACACCGTCATGATCCAGGCGAGGACCTTCGATCCCGGCAGTTGCTCGCGCCGCGCCGGCAGCTCGGCCGAGCCGGGGCCGTCATGCCGGGGATGGCGTCACGCCAGCGTCGGGGTGTGGTGATCGCGACCTTCGTCCGTCGACTCTGCAGCCATTTGTGGACCTGCCGCGAGCCGCCCGCGTAACCGTGTTCGCGCAGCTCTCGCAGGAGCTGCAATCCGTTCTCGCAGCCCTCGGCACGGCGGCGCTCGAGATAGGCCAGCCAGGGGTCGAGCTGACTCGATCCGATCCGCCGTTCGCCGCGTTCCGGGGGCCTATCCATGGAGGCGTAGCGCCGCACCGTTGCCGGTGCCAGAGGGATCGCGCGCGCGATCGCCATGATCGACTCGCCGGCCGCGCAGCGGCAGGGCGCCCAGCGGATCGTAGGCGTGGCGGGTGACGTGCTCGCCGAGCCGGACTTCATGGGGCTGGTCGATCCCGGAAAAGATCCGCCGCGTCACACGCCGGCCGCAGGCATCGTACCGGCTCTGCACCCGCCGCCCGCCGACATCCCCCTCGACGATCCGACCGTCCCGGTCGCGGATGATCTCCACCCGCGTCGCCTCGTTCCGCGCCTCGATCAGCAGCCCGCGCCTGTCGTACCCGTAGGCGACCTGATCCTGCCGCCGCCCGTCCGGGCCGAACACCGCGATCCCGGTGACCAGCCCGGTCCGGTCGTAAGTGTAGGTCAACCGGGCGCCGTCCGGCCTGACCGTCTCGCTCACCCGCCCGAGGACGTCGCGGGTATAGCGCGTCACCCGCCCGTCGAAGTCGACCTCGGCCACCACCCGGCCGGCCGCGTCCCGCTCCAGCGCGTAACTCCGGCCGAGCGCGTTGGTCACCTGGACGAGCCGGCCCTCGCCGTCATAGCCGAGGGTCAGCGTGCCGCCGTTCGGGTCCTCGATCGCCTCCAGCACGTCGAAGGCGCCGTGGCGGTAGCGCCAGGTCCGGCCCTCGCCGTCCGTGACGCTGGCCAGCGCCCCCTCCGGATCGAAGGCGCGCGCCACCGTCGTGCCGTCCGGCCGGGTCAGCCCGGTCGGGGTGGCAAAGCTCCCGGGACCGGCCGCGTAGGCGAGCCGCGTCGTGCGCCCGAGCGGGTCGGTGGTCTCCACCAGCCGCCCGAACGCGTCGTAACCGAACCGGGTCACCCCGCCCCTGGTGTCGGTGACGCTGGCGAGCCAGCCGCCCGCGTCGTAGGTGCGCCGCTCCTCGGTGCCGTCGGGGAAGCGCGTCAGGGTGATCCGGCCGTGGGCGTCCCGCTCGTACTCCGTGCGGTGGCCCTCGGCGTCGATCTCGGCCGCGAGGTTGGCCTGGGCGTCGTAGTCGTTGCGTTGGACGTTGCCCGCGCCGTCGACGACGATGTCGAGCTGGCCCTCCCGTCCCCAGCCGTACAGCGTCTCCCGCCCCTCGGCGTCGACGTGCTCCGTACGTTGCCGAAGATGTCGTAGCGCGTGCGCACGGTAGCCCCGGTCGCGTCGGTGGTGGCGATGCGGAAGCCGTAGCGGTCGAAACTGTGGCGCGTGGTGGCACCGAGCGCGTCGGTCTCGGCCGTGACGTTGTCGTTCTCGTTGTAGGCGGAGACCTGCGCCCGGGCCGCGTCACCGCCGGGCAGGTAGGTGGTCCGGCGCGCCTGCGCGTCGTAGAGGAAGCGGTCGCCGTTCCACAGGCCGGTGGTCTCGGTGTGCACCACCCGGCCGGCATCGTCGTAGCTAAATGCGGTCTGCGACCGGCGGGTCCTGTTGTGCCAGCGGGCGAGCAGCGGCCGGTCGGGCTGCCAGGCGTAGTCGACCGACATGCCGAAGGCGCAGTCGGCCCGGTCCATGCGGCCGCCTATGTCGTAGCCGTATTCGGTCAGCCTCAGGCTGGCGCCGCCGAGCCCGATCGGGGTGATGCCGGTGCGCCGGCCGGTATCGTCGTTGTCGAAGGCGAGTGCGAGGCCGTCGGAGCGCTCGACCCGCAGGAGCACGCCCGCTTGGTCGCGGATGAGGGCGAGCGCGTTGCCGGAGAAGTCCTCGACGCGCTCCAGTCAGAGGCTTTGCACGGTGCAAAAGCCTAGCTTACCGGACGCCTTTCAGGCGGTCGACACCACGATTCCATCACGTGTCGCGCGCGCCCAAGCCTCGTCATGGGTGCCGCAACGCCGTTCCCACCATGCCCGGAACGGTGGCACCGGGCCGAACCCGGCCGGCTGAGCCCGTGGTGCGCCAGGGCCGGAACCACTCACGGGGCCTGTCGATATCGCCCCGAAGTAGTGCTGGTCATTTGCTCGTGATCGCACGTCATATCATAAATCTACATAGCGCAAATTGCTTGGATCCGTGCAATCAAAATAAACCTCCTTAAATCTCTCCGATTGGGACAATATGGAAAGATAAACGTCTGCACGAAGTCGCTCAACGTTGGCTACGGTAGGCGTTCCACCTAAACTAAGAGCGGGACAAAACCATAAGCCTCAAGCTCATTTAATGCACCGAGTTTATTTATCGCGGCGTCGAGGAGACCAAAATCGCGAAAATATCGCTTATTAAGAGAGAAACTGGAGTAAAATTCCACATCGCTGACGGTATCGGCGGATATTTTTCCAGGATTTATATTGTATACAATTCTATTGTTTGGAAATTCGATGTTTACCGAGCCAACTTTTAAATTCCATGCTTTTGCTATACCGAAAGCACTTATTAAGTACGGAATAGTCTTATCTGTTTCGAGGTGCTGATTTCCGTCCAGGGCTTCTCTTACAGAATCCCAAATGGACTCAGGGTCGCATGTTTGGAAGGCGCCGCCTGCCCAACTCGCAATGCCACAACGCTCCCAAATGGCGATTATAGGTTTTGGAACTACATCTACATATTTTCTACCATCAAGTTTTCTAAATTTTTTCGGCTTTGCAGATTGGATGATGTATGAGACATTTTCATCTAAATCCATGACTCCCTCCTAGCAGTTGGGGTCTGACTCGCAAACTATTTGGCCTTTGAACTTAGCACATAGAGAAACATTTAATTTCTTATCATTGTTGCTTTTAGCTTCTGCTGCGATTGTGTCAAGTTCAGAGGTCCTTGCTGGCCATCCTCCACCGAGCGATGAATTAACTGAATCTAGACCCAGTCTCTCGATGACGGATAGCCTTCCACTAACTAATTGGTCTGGGGCATGCAGCGGAACAAGTCGAAATATACTTTTCTCAGCGGCTGCGCGAGCCGCAACAATGCTAGTGTACTGGCCACTCTTGAGCAAATCATTCACAACTGTCTGGAGGTGTTCTTCTCTAAATTCGGCCTGATTGTTCAGGCGACCGTGCGCTTTAAACCATTCCCTTTCGTTAAATGTACTCGCTTGGCGACATGCTATTTAAACCTCTTGCCTGTTCGAATATTTGACGGCAATATTACTTCATTAGAGGATGGCTTGCGTCCGATACTCCTCGTTTGTAAAGAAATCTATCCAGGCTCCAACATCTCAGTCGCGTAACTCCCTTGCGGGTTACGCGCATTCCATGGCGGCCTAAAGCAGCGGCATCGCGCCGCTGTGCTGTTCTACTTTTTTGAAGGGTTTCACGGTACAAATTCTCGAGTTCATCGCGTGAAACAATAAGGTGGCCATTAGGCAGCCACTCAGCCAAGATATAGTATTTTCCATCAGGGTCGTATGTAGTAACCCCCGCCAAAGGTCCGGATAATATTGTATTAAAAGTCCAGGATCCATCTCCGTTGCGCCAGGCATCCGAGCGGTAATCACTTAAAAAGCTGTTTACATGCGGCTGTGGGCTATTCGATGGAGGAATAATAGGAGGCCCGCTCGGGCCAGGTATGACTGGTACGTTGTCGTTGATTGCAGGGGCTCTCGCCGGAGGTGGTGGCTCTACCGGCAAAGGCATCGGCATTGGTGGTCGCATGGGGCCAAGCTGCGCGAGTTGTATTCTCGGCTCGATCTCATTTCTGTTCGGAGTGGGATAGCTCTGGGTGTCCTCGATGTAGATGAGCTTGCCCCAAGTCTCCTTGTGGTTCATCCACCACTTGTCGTCGTGGCGCACCACACACTTGTCCTGGATCTTCACCGTCTTCGACCACGTCTTTGGCTCACACTCCGCGCCCTGCGTGCCGAACTGGACGCCCCCGCCGGTCGCCGCCTCGTCGCCGTAGCAGCGCGTGATCAGCGAGCCCTCGACGTAGGACGCGTGATCCGTCTGACGCACGGTCCCCGCCGTGCACACCCCCTCGATCTGACCCTGCGTGTGAACCCGGTACCGCACCGCCTTATCCGGCGAGAGACCCCAGTTCATCGGGACCGACATCAGGATCCCCTCGCGCGTCACGCGCGCGCCCTCGCGCGGCAGGCTCATGCGGCCTCTCCCCCATCCCGCAGCCCGTGCTCGCCCGAGACCGGCAGGCCCGCCGCCTGCTCGGCCGGTGCCGCATCCAGCTCCGCTATTAGTGATTGCTAACTCATCTCATCAGCGTCTACACGAAGAACGTGATCGGTTGTGATACCGATACCTTTCTTTATGATTTCAAAAGATGGATTTGTGTTATTTGAAAAGAACAACTTCAACAAGAACGTACAGTCGCGGCCTATAACGTGCCCGTCATAGACGGAAAATATCAGATTGTAATTATCTCTATCGATGTGGACTTCGCGTGTTTCAGAAACAGTCCCGACATGTATATAATCCCCGTTGACCTCAAATGGGACCTGCATAGCCCATAGACATAGGTCGTCGGGTGCAAATTTTTCGTTGCTGTAGATCTGTATCCGGCATATACCGTCATGATCCGGAATTCCGAAAGACACATCACCTGGGGAAAATAAAAATCCCTGAGCTACGTGGTCGTCAGTCCATTCATATGCTTTCGGAGGGCGTTCAAAGACAATAACTTGCGCATGTGTTACAGTGGCATTGAATTCTGTAATCAGCATATTTACGGTCCCGTGGTTATCGTTACTTTACAGCCTTCATCGGCCCGAGTTGGTGTATTCATCTGAGCTTTAAGCTGCTGTCCAGCGCCTCGATTGTCCGATAGCGGAATATACTTGACATTCACGTTGGTGGTCTCGGCAAATGTCGCAAGCGGATACTCGTCCCGATCATATAATGGGATAGGCGGCAAGCCTGATCTTCTCATATTTGCCGCTCGCCTCTGGTTTGTGCCCGCCCTATCAAGCGTCAACTCTCTAGGCTGTCCCGAAGCTGGAGCATCCTCAATATGCTTGGCCGCTAGCGGTGAACGTGATCGCGAGATTACAACGGTTCTTCTGCAACTATTCCTTTTTGAGCTGCGTGTGATCCGAATGGTCTGCAATGCGGCTGCTGTCGTCAAGCCGACAGCAATCGCGGCCTCCAGCCTTTTCTTCGCATCTGGATCGCCTTGTCCAGCCGCCCCTACAGTTCCGGGATGCGTGCGTTCCATCTCGGCAATTAACCGCGCCACGCTCTCGTTGCGTGGGCCAGACCATGGAACATCCCAATAGCTCATCGGAGCCATGTTCTTTGCCCACACGTAAGCGCGCGGCGAGCACATCATTTGTGTTCTGTAGATTTAGATCGAGCTGCTGAGCAGCATTCTGGACAGCTCTGTCTTCGCGAAGAACGTCGAGTTCGTGCAGAGCTATTCCTCCGGCTATCGCGCCTGCTGCAAGGCCGGGCTTCGGTATGGAAATCGCCTCGCCACCAATGGGAACAGCATCGGTCGTCGTGCCAGTACCCGCTTGCGTAATTCTTATCCTTGGCGCGATCTTCACTCGTCTTGGCGTCGGATAACTGTTGGTGTCCCTTAAGTCAGTGAGTTTTCCGAAGGTATTTTTGTTATTCATCCACAGTTCGTCACTGTGGCTCAACACCCCTTGTCTTCGATCCGTACCGTCGAGGAGTACGTCTTTGGCTCACACTTCCCACCGTGTGTCCCCGATAGAACCCCGCCGCTAATCCCCGCCTCGTCACCATAGCAGGCCTTGATCAGCGAACTGCTCGCGTATGAGGGTTCGTCGTTCTGCCGGACGCTCGCGACCGTGCAGGCGCCCTCGATCTGTCCCTGAGTATGGATCCGGTAAGGCACGATCGCCTGCGGCGACCGGCACCAATCCATCGCGGTTGAGACCACGATCCCCTCGCGCGTGACCCGCGCGCCCTCCCGCGGCAGGCTCATGCGGCCTCTCCCCCATCCCGCAGGCCGTGCTCGCCCGAGACCGGCAAGCCCGCCGCCTGCCCGGCCGGCACCGGGTCGAGCTCCGCGCCCAGATACGCCGGGCACCGGGCGATCCAGCCGCGCCACGTCAGGTCCACCGACCAGGGCGGGGCCTCCGCGCGCAGGTCGAGGTGCAGCCCGTCCAGCGTCAGCGCCGCGCGCGCCTCCCGACCGTCGTTCCAGCTGTGCCGCACCACGGGGACGAACGCGGGCAGGCGGAAGGCCAGCGGCCCGCTCGGCAGCAGCCCGTCCAGGCTCACGCGCGTGTCGCCGACGAGGCGGCGCACGATGAGCCGCAGCGGAGACACCTGGAAGAAGCGGTAGTCGAAGTCCTGCGGCATCTGCGGGCAGCGTCCGCGCTGCCACGCCTCGTCCCGGGTGCCGCAGCGCCGCTCCCGCCACGCCCAGAACGGCGGCACCGGGCCGAACCCAGCCGGCTCCGGCACCGCGAACGGGTCGGTCACCGGCGCGTCCGCCACCTCGATCTGCGGCGCCCGCAGGGCACGGCCCGCCGGGCTCCAGTCCCGGTGCAGCAGCCCCGGACCGATCGGGTTGTGCGGGCTTCCCCCGCCCTCCGGATCGCCGACGAACCGCTCGCCGGCAGCCAAGCGGTAATCGAGCGGTACCCGCGCGACCGGCTCGGCCGGGCCGAGCCGCCACGACGCCCCCTCCGGCGCCCAGCGCCGCGGCCCGTGCACGCGCAGGCTCGCGCGACCATTCCCGAGGCCGAGCGCCACCTCCCAGGAGGCCGCGGGCCGGCCGTCGGGCCCGTGGGCGCTGCCCAGCAGGGTCACGTCCGCATGCGGCCTGTAGCCGATGAGGTCACTCGCCCGCAGCAGCGGCGTTCGGTGCGGGTCGCCCGCGTAGACGTCGGTGAGCACGATCGCCTGCCGCTCGTACAGGCGCAGGGCTCCCTCTGCAGTCAGCGCGTAGCTCGCCCGCACGGCGACCACCGCCATGACCGCCCCGTCCCGGTGCAGGTCGTCGAAGCCGATCGCCGCCAGCGGCGTGTCGTTGCGCAGCAGCATCGCCCGCCCCTCAGCGCGAGGGGTTCAGGTCGATCACCCTGCCCCAGTGCTTCACCTGATCGGAGAAGTCGGTGGTCAGGGTGGTCCCGGTGAGCGTGACGTGCCCGTCCTTGGTCAGGGTCAGCGTCGCCTTGCCGACCTTGAGCTGGAACGTCTCTCCGACGTTGATCATCATCTCCTTGCCGACGTTGATCACGTGCTGCTCGCCGACCGTGACCTGTGCGTCCTTCCCCACCGTCACGGTCTGGTCGACCCCGACGACGGTATTCTTCATCATCCCGACCTCCTCCGAAGAGGTCAGGCCCACCGTGCGGTTCATTTTCATCGCCACCGCGAGCTGCTTGTTCTGCGCGATCGTCTCGACGTGGTTGCCGCCGACATCGATCGCCTTGTCGTTCCCGATGCTCTCCGACTGGTCGTGGTCGACCCGCTTGCGCCGGTCGTGGCGCACCTTCACCCGCATGTCCTTCTGCGCGTGGACGAACACCTCCTCCCGGCCCTGCTCGTCCTCGAACCGCAGCTCGTTGAACCCCTCGCCCTTGTGCGTCTTCGACTTGATCGTCATCCGCGTCTTGTGCGCGGGAAGCGGGTACGGCACCGGCTCGCGCGCGTTGTAGGCCCGGCCCGTGATGATCGGCTGGTCCGGATCACCCTCGAGGAAGTCGACGATCACGTGCTGGCCCACCCGCGGCACCGCCATCTGGCCCCAGCTCGCCCCCGCCCAGCCCTGGCTCACCCGGATCCAGCACGACGCCGTGTCGTCCGCCTTCCCCGACCGGTCCCAGGGGAAGCGCACCTTCACCCGCCCGAACGCGTCGCAGTGGATCTCCTCCCCCGCCGGACCCGTCACGATCGCCATCTGCGGGCCCTCCACCCGCGGCTTGGCGGGCGCGTCCGGGCGGTAGGGCGTGTCGTGCCGGATCACCCGGAACGCCGTGGTCAGGTACGCGCCCCCGTCCCCGGCATCCGCCTCCACCGCCCCCGGCTGGCTGCCCGCGTGGCTGGCCGCCACCACCAGGAACCGCCGGTTCAGCGCGGGATCGGGATGCTCGACGAGCGCGAACCGGTGCCCGGGCAGCAGCCGCGCGCACCGGCCGGCGCCCTCGCCGTGGCTCGCCTCATCGCGATACCCCTCCAGGCGATAGCGCGTGAACGCCTGGCCCACCGCGTCCGCCTTGTAGCGGCCGGGGTAGTCGTACATCTCCAGCTTGCGCGTCAGCCCGTTGAGCACCGAGGCCTGCGCCCGCGCCTCGAAGTCGTGCACGGGGTTGCGGAAGAAGTGGTCGCGCTGCACCACGTCGGAGGGCGCCACCACCTCCCGCCACGTGAACCGGCCGACATGCGGACCCTTACCGTGCCGCCCGGCAGCGCGTTGTACTCCAGGGCCTCGGCGCCCGGCGCGTCGGGCGCCAGCTTGGTGGCGTCGGTGAGCACCAGGGTGTGGGCGCCGGCCTCGTGCTCGAAGTGGTAGGCGATGCCCTCCTCGGCGAGCAGCCGCTCGATGAAGGCGAGGTGCGTCTCCCGGTACTGCACGCAGTACTCGCGCGCGGGGTGCTGTTCGGTCAGTGCCAGGCGGTAGGCGCTGACGCCGGTCTCCTTGAGCACCGCCTCGACGATCTCGGGCACGCTCTTCGCCTGGAAGATCCGGCAATCGGCGGAAAAGCGCAGGCGGTGCAGCGCCGGCATCAGCAGGACGGAGTAGCGCGTGTGGTGCGCGCCGGTGTCGCCGCGCTCGGCCAGGGCGAGCACGCCGTGGACGTGGCGGGGCGGGCCGTAGCGGTCGAGCACGGTGAGCAGCGCCGGCGTGTCGAGCAGGGCGGTGAGGTCGAGGCCCGGGTCGGGCGAGGTCAGCGCGACCTCGGCCTGGAACAGGGTCGAGATCGCCTCCTCCAGGCGGAAGCCCGTGACCGCGAGATCGGCCTCCGGCAGGCCGTCTGCGGTGCACGCGAGGGTGAAGTCGCGCTCGATCTCGCTCAGCGGCTGGGTGATCTCGGCGGGCAGGGCGATCATCGGGATCTCTCGAAGGGGGCGGCGGCCCTGGCCGGCAGGGGCCGGCTCGAGGGGGTTGCCGGCTCAGGGGGTGCAGGCCGGGACGTGGAGGACGAAGCGCTGCAGCCAGTAGGCGGCGAGCCCCGCGCCCAGCACCAAGCCGAACCAGGAGTGCGGGCGCCCGAAGCCGGCCAGGCCGGTCAGGCCGAGCACCGGGCCGAGCGTGAGCAGGCCCAGGAGGATCGGCATCCCGTCGCGCCCGTCCGGCACGGCTCAGAACGCCACGGCGGCCGCCTCGGGCAGGTCGACGATCCACTCGGCCGGGTCGACGGAGAACACCTGGATCGCCAGGGCGGTGACCGCGGCGGCCGGCACCAGGGCGAGGTCGCGGGTGAGGTCGCGCCCGCCCGGCCACCGCCCCGGCAGCCGGGCGGGCGGCCGGACCATCCGGGCCGGGATCGGCCGCGGCGAGGGTTCGTCCGGGACGGGCTCGTCCTGGACACCCGCGTCCGGGCGCACCTCGTCCCGCGGGACGCCGGGGCATCCGGCGCGTGAGCCGCCCGAGGCGCGCATCCGCTCGACCCCCGCCGCTCAGGTCGTCCGGCTCAGGCCTTGGGCTTGCGCCAGTCGTCGGCGCCCGACGTGCTGGCGACGGTGTGCTCCCACTCGATCCGGCGATAGGACAGCAACACGGCGATCAGCTGGGTGAAGTCGGCGTTGCGCGCGTCCTGGCAGTGCGGCAGCTGGGCGTCGATGTCGATGATGGTCGCGTCGATCAGCCGGGTGGTGAAGAAGTGCTCCTGCTTGCCGGCCGAGCTGGTGCGGAACCACTTGACCTCGACCTTGGTCAGCATCTCGCCCGAGGTGAGCGCGTTGTACAGGAGCGGGATCGCCTTGTTCAGCGGCGCGGTGAACTTGAACGGCAGGTGGACGCGCTGGCCCGAGGGCTGGCCCGACTGCGGGTCGCGCGGGATGGTGATGGGGTGTTCGATCGCCTGGACGAGGATCTCGTTCTCGTGGCCCTCCTGCCAGATGTTGCCCACGGAGGCTTCGGTGAAGGCGCCCTGGGTGATGTTGCCCTGGGTGGCGCCCTCGATCGAGATATAGGCGGGTGTCGGCATGGTCTTCCCCGGTGATCCGGGGCCGGTGGTGGTCGATCCGCAGATCCGGTTAGATTATGCCCGGTGTTCTGCGCTGTGTTCCGGCCTCGCGGGTAGTACATGGCAGAGTTCGTGCCAAGCCGTTCTGGGGTAAAATTATTTTTTTTTTTCATCTCAAGTGCCTGATCTATCAGGTGGATCGTTTTAGCCTTTGAATCGGGTCTTCAGGCGCGTCCATCAGCGGTTGATATTTTTGGCCAAAAACGGCCAAGGGCTTGGCCAAAAATGGCTGAACTTTTTAAGTGGTTCAAGCGACTGTGGCAGCTGTTGAAATCAATACGGTTCGAATTGGAACAGGTCCAAGGAATGGCTAAGCCCTTGATAACGCTCAATCGGGACGTTTGGCCAAAAATGGCCGAACCATCCGGACGGTTGGTAAGGAAAATGGCCTGATGTCCGTTGTCAGATGATTTGAGACGATTTGGGACGCTCAGGACCGGAGGCTCTGGTCCACCTGGGTTGAGAGGTCAGGCAGCCTGCGCGTGGTGGCGCAAGCGGCGGTCCATAAGGGTCTGGCGCGCGATCCGCGCCCACTCCCGCAGGATGGCCTCGCCGCGGCCGAAGTAGACGTCGGCGGGGGTGAGGTTGCCCAGGCTCTCGTGAGCCCGAGCTTGGTTGTAGGGCTCGACGAAGGCGGCAACCCGCGCCTCCAGCTCGCCGGGCAGGTCGGCGTGTTCGAGCCGGATGCGGTTCTTAAGCGTCGGGTGCCAACGCTCGATCTGACCCTGCGTCTGAGGATGGCGGGGCGCACCGCGGATGTGGGTCATGCCCCGGCTGCCGAGCCAGTCGGCGAGATCCCCCGCGACGTAGCTCGGCCCGTTGTCGGAGAGCCGCCGAGGCCGCTGACCACGTGCACGTGGTCGAGCCCGGCGTCTGCCAGCGCGCGGTCGAGCGTGGCGGTGACGTCGCTGGCCTGCATCGTCGCGCACAGCTTCCACACCACGATGTAGCGCGAGAAGTCATCCAGCACGGTCGAGAGGGCGTACCAGCCCCAGCCGATCACCATCAGATAGGTGAAGTCAGTCTGCCAGAGTTGATTGGACGCGGTGGTCTTGTCCCGGAACTCGTCGGCGGCTTTGATCACGATGTCGGCCGGGCCGGTGATCAGGTCCTGGGCCTTGAGCAGGCGGTAGACGCTCGCCTCCGAACGGTCTCTGCCGGCTTCCGAGCCGGCCCGGATGTCTGCTTCATCTACGCTCCTGAGGCTACGATGAACCAGACATCCTCCGTTCGTGAACGGCCTCAATCTGTCTCACGAGCGCTGACGGCAGACAAAACCCTCTCAAGGAGCGGCGTCGACCGAAGCACCTGTTTGCCGGCCTGGTGAAGTCTGGCTGCTGCGGTGACGGCCACGCAATGATCTCGAAAGACCTGCTCGGCTGCGCCATGGCGCGCAACAAGGGGACCTGCGACAACCGGGTCAACATCCGCCGCGACGCGCTGGAAGTCTCGATCCTGAACGGGCTGCGCACGCACCTGATGGAGCCGGAGCTGTTGCGCGAGTTCTGTGCCGAATTCACACGCGAGGTGAACCGGCTGCGGATCGAGCGTGGCGCCGAACTCGGCGCCAAGCGCCGCGAGCTGGAGCGCACTGAGCGCGAACTGGACAAGGCCATCGATGCGATCCTGGCCGGCATCCCGCCCCTCAAGCTCAAGGCGAAGATCGAAACTCTGGAGGGCCGGAAGGCCGAACTGACCGCGTTCCTGGGGGATGCGCAGGAGCCCCCGCCCCTGCTGCATCCGAACATGGCGGAACTATACCGGCAGCGGGTGGCGAAGCTCTACGACAGCCTCCGGACGGAAGACGGACGCGCAGAGGCTGCGGAACCGTTCCGCACGCTCGTCGATCAGGTGACGCGCGTCCCTGAAAGCGGCGAGCTGCGCTTCATGCTGCGCGGCGACCTCGCCGGCATCCTGCGGTTTGCTGCGAACAAGAAAAACCCCGGCTCCCTGTCGGAGGCCGGGGTTCTGGATGGCTTGCTCTCGCAAGGATCG